>NZ_LIRL01000545.1 GCF_001419795.1 Streptomyces niveiscabiei | reverse complement strand
CACCCACCCGTCAGCCGTGCGCCAGGTGCCGCACGGCTGACGGGTGGGTGAGAGGCCGGCGTCGGCTGACGGGTGGGCGAGAGGCCGGCGTCCGCTGATGGGTGCGTGAGAGGCCGGCGTCCGCTGCCGCACGGCCGGCCGCCTCGCGTGCCGACTCGGCCCGTACACAGGCGTGTTGCCCCCTACCCCTTTCTCGCCAGCAGGATCGCCCGTGGCCTGTTCGCGCCCTCCGGTGGTTCCAGGATGCAGTGGGCCTCGACCAAGAGGCCCGCCTCCGCGAGGAGTTGGGTGAAGCGGGCGGGGTCGTGCCAGTGGTAGTCGAGGGTGATGTCGTGGCCGAAGCGTTCGGTGATGCGCAGGCGGGTGGTGGTGCGGTCGGTCTGGAAACAGAGCAGGACGTATCCGCCGGGGACCAGGACTCGGCTGAACTCCTTGCAGAGGGCCGGGAGTTCGGAGTCCGGGACGTGGATGACCGAGAAGAGGGAGAAGATGCCGCCGAGGGTCTGGTCCGGCAGGTCCAGCGCGGTCATCGAGCCGACGTGGAAGCGGAGGCCGGGGTGGGTCCGGCGGGCCAGTGCGACCATCCTGGGGGAGAGGTCGACGCCGAAGACCTGGAGGCCCAGGTCGCGGAGGTGGGCCGTCACGTGGCCCGGTCCGCTGCCGAGGTCGGCGACCGGTTCGGGCCCTCTCGCTTTCACCAACTCCGCGAAGGCGCCCACCAGTCCACGGTCCACGGCCCGGTCCCCGAGTCCGCTGGGGAACTGCTCCGTGTAGTCCTCGGCGATCTTGTCGTACGAGTCCCGGGTGTTGTGTATGAAGTCCGCGTCCGTCACGGGGGGACTGTATCCGCCGGACCGTGCCGGACGGTTCTCCCGAAGAAGTTTTGCAAAAACTCTTTGGGAAACGTGCCGCAAGCGGTTACCGTCGGTTCTCATGGACAGTGACGACAGTCAGGGCCGCGTCCTCGACCCCACCCGGGACGCCGCCGCGCTCAAGGCCCTCACGCACCCCCTGCGCATCCAACTGCTCGGCCTCCTGCGCCAGTTCGGCCCCGCGACGGCGAGCGAACTTGCCGCGCGTACGGGGGAGTCCTCCGCGTCGGCCAGCTACCACCTGCGGGTGCTGGCGAAGTACGCGTTCATCACGGAGGCCGAGCACCGCGACAGCCGCGAGCGCCGCTGGAAGGCCGTCCACCGGGTGACGTCCTGGGACAACTCGGCGATGGAGAAGGACCCCGTCGGCCAGGAGTTCGTCGGCATCGCGCGGCGCCTCCAGGCGGACCACCTCGCGGCAGCGGCACGCCGGTACGAGAGCGACCTCGCCGCGGGCCTCCTGGACGAGGAGTGGGTCAGGGCGGCGGGCATCTCGGACGCGCTGATCCGTCTGACCCCCGAATCCCTCCTGGAACTCACGGAGTTGTTCGACACGAAGATCGAGGAACTCCGCCGCAGGGACACCGGCGACGCCCGGGCCCGCCAGGTCGTCCTGTTCCTCGCGGGGCTGCCGCAGGGGGACGCGGGTGGCGATGCGCGGGGCGATGCGGGCGGCGGCACGCAGGGTGACGTGGACGGCGATGCGCAGGGTGACGCGGGCGGCGCCCCGGACGGCGACAGGCACGGCGACCCGGGTGGCGTACAGGGCGACACGCGCGACGCCCCGCACGGCATACGGGACGACACGTGAGCGTCCGCCGCCGCTACGTCACCAACACCGCCCTCTACTGGTTCCCCGTCGGCCTCGGCGTCGCCCCGCTCGTCCTCCTCCTCGCCGGGCGCGATCTCGCGCCCGCCACCGTCGCCGCCCTGATCTCCGTGCACTCCTTCACCGCCGCCGCGCTGGAACTGCCGACCGGCGGACTCTCCGACGTCCTCGGCCGCCGGGGCGTCCTGGCCGCCGCCGGCATCCTCATGTGCGCCGCGTTCCTGCTGATCGGCCTCGGCGGTACGGCCGTGCTGCTCGGCCTCGGCACGGGCCTGCTCGGCGCCGCGCGGGCGCTCTCCAGCGGGCCCGCGGAAGCCTGGTACGTCGACTCCGTACGCGCCTCGGAGGGCCCCGATGCCGACCTGCGCACGGGCCTCGCGCGCGGCGCCACCGCGTCGTCCGTCGCCCTGGCCGCCGGGACGGTCACCGGGGGAGCGCTGCCGTGGGCACTCGGCGGCTACGGCGACGCCCTGCGCAACGCGACCGAAGGAACCGTCGTCCCCCTCTCGACCCCGATGCTGCTCGCGTCCCTCCTCGCCCTGACCTTCACGGCCCACTCCGTCCTCACCCTCCACGATCCGCCCCGCTCCCCGTCGCGCCCCGGGGCCACCCGGCGTGAATCTCCCGGCGCGGACCTCGGGAGCGTTCCGGGCGAGCCGTTCCGTCCACAGGCCGGTCGGCGTGAGCCGCCCCGGCCCACCCTCGCGGGCGTCCTCCGCGCAGTCCCCCGCACCGTCCTCGACGGCATCCGGCTCGCCGTGCGCGACCTCGTCGTCCGGCGGGTGATGCTCAGCGCCGCCGCGGCGGGCAGTGCGCTGTCTGTCGTGGAGCTGCTCACGCCGGGGCGGGTGGCCGGGTTCACCGGTGGTGCCGAGTCCGGTGCGGTCGGGTATGCCGGGCTCGCGACCGTCGGGTTCCTGTGTTCCGCCGGGGGGAGTCAGGCCGCGCCGTTGCTGGG
>NZ_LIRL01000544.1 GCF_001419795.1 Streptomyces niveiscabiei | reverse complement strand
GCCCGCAGCAGGTCCGCCCGGGCCACCACCCACCCCGGCCGCCGCGACAGCGCACGCAGCAGAGACATCCCGGCCGGCGGTACGGGCTTCAACTCGCCGTCCACCAGCACCGCGTGCCCCCGGATCTCGACCCGGCGCCCGGCGATGGGCAGGGCCCGGGCCCGCCCCGGCAGTTCCTGGCACAGGAGTTGGACCAGCGGCCCGAGCCGGAACCGCTCGGGCTGGACGGTGTCGACTCCCGCGGCCTGGAGGGGAAGCGCGGTCACGGGGCCCACGCACGCGGGCAGGACGTCGTGCTGGAACGCCGCCAACAGCTCGCCCGACAGCCCCCGTTGCTCGGCCCGCGACAGCAGCGAAGCCGCGGCGGGCGCACTCGTGAACGTCACCGCGTCGAGCCCGCGCGAGATCGTCGCGTCCAGCAGCCGGTCCAGCGGCGCGAGATCCTCCGGCGGCATCCAGCGGTAGACCGGGACCCCGACGACCTCGGCCCCGGCGGCCCGCAGCGCCTCCACGAACCCCGGCAGCGGCTCCCCGTGCAGCTGGACGGCGATCCGCCGTCCCTCCACCCCGTGGTCGAGGAGCCGGTCCAGCACCTCGGCCATCGACTCGCTCGACGGCGACCACTCCTCCGTGAGCCCCGCGGCGCGGATCGCGCCCTTCACCTTCGGGCCGCGCGCGAGCAGTTCCACCGTGGACAGCCGGGCCAGCAGCGGCTCGCCCAGGCCCCAGCCGTCCGCCGCCTCGATCCAGCCCCGGAAGCCGATCGCCGTCGTCGCGACGACGATGTCCGGCGCCTGGTCGAGGAGGTCCTTCGTCGCCGACAGCAGTTCGCTGTCGTCGGCCAGCGGCACGATCCGCAGCGCGGGCGCGTGGACGACGGCCGCGCCCCGGCGCTGGAGCAGCGCGCCCAGCTCCTCGGCGCGGCGCGCGGCGGTCACGCCGACGGTGAAACCGGCGAGGGGGCCGTGACCCGCGCTGCCCGGTTCCGGGGTTCCCGTACGTTGCTGTTCGTCGTGCATAGTCACTCTCGTCCCGCGATGGAGTCACCCGCGATGGGATCACAGGGGGCTTCGCACCCGCATGACCGACGAGCCTGTCAACGCCGCGTGACAGGCTCGGTTCCGGTCGGTGTCGCCCGTGTTACGTCACACCTTCGCGTAGCTGAGCTGCGGCTTCGTCTCCGAGGCCGAGCCCGCGGCGGTGATCCGCCCCGCCGGCCGGCGAAGGTATACGGCCCACGTCACCACGAAGCACACCGCGTAGAACGCGAGGAACGCGACGAACGCGCCCGTGCCGGAGCCGTACGACAGGAACGACTGGCGGAACGCCATGTTGATGCCGACGCCGCCCAGTGCCCCGATCGCGCCGATCAGGCCCATCGACGCGCCCGAAAGACGCCGGCCGTACGCCGCGGCCTCCTCGCCCTCCAGGCCCCTGGCCAGCGCCTTCGCCTGGAAGATGCCGGGGATCATCTTGTACGTCGAACCGTTGCCGAGGCCCGTCAGGACGAACAGGACCACGAACACGGTGACGAAGAACGGCAGCGACTTCTGGACGCTCGCCACGATCAGCGCCGCCGTCGCCGCCGCCATGCCGACGTAGTTGTACAGGGTGATCCGCGCACCGCCGTACCGGTCCGCCAGCCAGCCGCCGACCGGGCGGATCAGCGAGCCCAGCAGGGGGCCGATGAACGTCAGGTACGCGGCCTGGAGCGGCGTACGGCCGAACTGGTTCGTCAGGACCTGGCCGAAGGCGAACGAGTAGCCGATGAACGAGCCGAACGTGCCGATGTACAGGAACGACATGATCCAGGTGTGGCCGTCCTTCGCCGCGTCGACCGCCGCGCCGGTGTCGTTCTTCACGGACGTCAGGTTGTCCATGTACAGGGCGGCCAGCGTCGCGGCGATCACGATCAGCGGGATGTAGATGCCCAGCAGGACCCGCGGGCCGCCGCTCGCGCCGATCACCGCGAGGGCGATCAGCTGGATGACCGGTACGCCGATGTTGCCGCCGCCCGCGTTCAGNNGCCCTTCTTGCGGAGCGGGAAGAAGGCGTTGATGTTCGTCATCGACGAGGCGAAGTTTCCGCCGCCGATCCCCGCGAGGAGGCCGACCAGCAGGAACGTGCTGAACGACGTGCCCGGCTCCATCACCGTGAACGCCGCGATCGTCGGGACCAGGAGCAGGGCCGCGGAGACGATCGTCCAGTTGCGGCCGCCGAAGACCGCGACCGCGAAGGTGTACGGGACGCGGACCACCGCGCCGACCAGCGTCACCATCGACGTCAGCAGGAA
>NZ_LIRL01000543.1 GCF_001419795.1 Streptomyces niveiscabiei | reverse complement strand
CTTCCGGGAGGGGCGTCGCTGCGGAGGTTGCCGGAGGCGTCGTCGTCAGGGGGGTCGGGCGTGCCGCTGCCGAGGGCGCTGGGAGCGTCCCCGCTGAGGATGCCGCCCCCGCCGTCGTATGTACGCCCGCCCTCGCCATGGCCGTCGGCCGTACCGCCGCCAGTGTCTCCGTCCTCGTCCTCGCCAGCGATCCCCTCGACACCGCCTCCCTGATCGCCTCCAGCTCCCCCGTCAGCTCCGTCGGGTCCGGGAAGTTGTCGTCGCGTTCCAGGAGGACTCCGGGCGGGGACGTGCGGGAGGTGAGGCCGGTGAGGAGGGACAGGACCGCGGGCGGGACGGGGTGGGCGTGGGTGTCGTGCCAGACGCCGTCCTTCTCGATGCCGCCCGCGACATGGACGTACGCGATGGCCTCGACGGGGAGTTCGGCGAGCGCGCGGAAGGGGTCCTCGCCCCGGTTGACGTGGTTCGTGTGGAGGTTCGCCACGTCGATGAGGAGCCGTACGCCGGTCCGGTCGACGAGGTCGTACAGGAACTGGCCCTCGGTCATCTCCTCGCCGGGCCAGGCCAGCAGCGCGGCGATGTTCTCGACGGCGAGGGGGACGGGGAGGGCGTCCTGGGCGATGCGGATGTTCTCGCACAGCACGTCGAGGGCGTCCCGGGTCTTCGGTACGGGCAGCAGGTGCCCGGCCTCCAGCGCGGCCGTGGCGGTCAGCGCACCGCCCGCCCGCACGAACGCGATGTGCTCGGTGACCAGCGGCGAGCCGAGCGCCTCGACCCGCTCGGCCAGCGCCTTCAACCGCCCCTCGTCCGGCCGCTCCGCCCCACCGAGCCCCAGGGACACGCCGTGCGGGACGACGGTCACCCCGCGCGCCCGCAGCCGCTGGAGCGACTCGGGGAGATGCCCGGGGCACAGGTTCTCGGCGACCGCCTCCACCCAGTCGACGCCGGGCATCCGCTCTATCGCATCCGCGATCTCGGGCCGCCAGCCGATGCCGGTACCGAGCCGGAACAGGGGGCTGGGGCGGGAGACACCGGCGAGGTGGGTTCCCGTGCCGTGCGTGGCTGCCCCGTCGAGGTGCCTGTCCGTCGTCCCCGGTCGTGCCGCTGTCTCCAGCCCCGTGCTCGTTCCCTGTCGCGTCATGCTCCCCTCCTCCGACGTTCCGGTCCCCGTGCGGGTGACGGAGATATGACCCCCGTCACCCCGGGGCGAACCCTCGGAAGGCGCGTTCAGAGGAACATTTGAGGTTGGAGTCAGCGCTTCAGCGCCACGCCCCCGAAGCTGTCGACGTCCCTGCGGTCGCCGGCGTCCGCCGGGGCGCGCCACTCCGCCACCGGCACCAGGCCCGGCTCCAGGAGGTCGAAGCCCTCGAAGAAGCGGGAGAGCTGGTCCGGGGTGCGGTTGACGCGGGGGTTGTCGCCCGCCTCGTTCCAGCGTTCCACCATCGCCCGCATCTCGGCCGCGTGGAACACCTCCGTGCTGTCGCAGAACACCAGGTGACTGCCGGACGGGAGCGCCGACTTGAGCTCGCCGACCAGGTCGTACGCGGAGTCGTCCGGGATGTGCGCGGCGATGCCGAGGAGCATGAGGGCGACCGGGCGGTCGAAGTCGAGGGTGTCGCGGGCGGCGCGCAGGATCGCGGCGGGGTCGCGGAGGTCGGCCTCGATGTAGTCGGTCGCCCCCTCGGAGGTCCCCGCGAGGAGCGTGTGCGCGTGCTGGAGGACGACCGGGTCGTGGTCGACGTACACGATCCGCGCGTCGGGCGCGACGGACTGGGCGACCTCGTGCGTGTTGTCGTGGGACGGCAGCCCGGTGCCGACGTCGAGGAACTGCCGGATGCCCGCCTCACCGGCGAGATAGGTCACCGCCCGCTTCAGGAACGCCCGCTGGGCGCGCGCGATGTCGACGATCTCCGGGTTCAACGACCGTATCTGGTCGCCCACTTGACGGTCGATCTGGTAGCAGTCCTTGCCGCCGAGCCAGTAGTTCCAGATGCGCGCGGAGTGCGGCACCTCGCTGTTGATCGGCGGACGGTCGAGCGACATGACGACTCCCGGTGCGAGCTCTAAGGCCGTTGTGGATCTCACGGTAGCCGCCGGACCGTACAACTCCCCGTTCCGGGGCCCTTCCACGAGGGCGCGAGCGGTCTGGGGAACCGGGCCGCGCGTCCACCCGTCCTGCTGGCTGATCACTTGTCAGCTTCGGGTCGAGGGCACCCGGCCCCGGCCCGGTGACGGAAGGACCGACGATGTTAGACCACTTCAGAACGGCGCTGAGCCGGTGTCGCCGTACGGCCGCCGTGCTGACGGCGCTGGCCGCCCTCGCGGCCACGGCCGGTGTCGCCGCGAGCCCCGCGCAGGCCGGCGATCAGCCCGGCCAGGTCTGGTACGCGGGGATCATCCGCAGCTGGGCGCAGGGCCGGTGCCTGACGACCAACGACCGGGCCGTCGTCTCCACGATGCCGTGCAACGACAGCCCGTACCAGCAGTGGTACATCATCATCCAGAGCCACCCTGAGAACGAATGGGCCACGGTGCAGATCCGGAGCGCGGCGACCTCGGGGTATCTCAGGCCGATCTGCGCCGATTGCAGCCCCACGTGGCAGCCGGAAGTCATGACGCACGCCCGGCCGTCCGACGATCCCTGGCTGCTCTTCCCGGCCAACGCCGACTGGTCCGCGTGGCGCTTCGCCTACAAGCCGGGGATCGGACAGCGGTGCCTGGACGCCAACGACCCGAGCGACACGACGGGCAAGCGCCCCTACCTGTCCTTCACGGACTACCGCCCGAACCCGGACCCGATACTCCCGCCGAACTTCTGCACCTCCACCTACCAGGACTGGAAACTGGGCTTCTGATCAGGGCAGCCGTCGGCGCAGTGCGGGGTGATCCGACACGACCGTGAAACTGCCTGGCGCGATCTCGGTGAAGCCCGCGTCACGGACCAACGGCAGCCCGCTCGCCGTGAGTTCGGACCAGCGGCCGGAGTCGGCCGTGCGGACGGCGAGCGCGAAACCGGTCTCGCGCCAGGCGGCCCGCTCCTCGTCGCCCAGCTCCCACCAGGCGAGTTGGGCGGCGTGCCCGGTCTGCGCCATCGTCTTCCCGGCGGACATGTCCAGCTCGGGATTGAGCCACAGCACCGGGACGTCCGGGTCGGCCGGCGCCGGGGCCTCGGGGTCGTCCAGGTCCGTGCCGGAGACCTGGAGGCGGGCCAGGTCCTTGGGCCAGCCGTCCAGCGGAACCGGCGGGAAGACCCGCACCTCCGCCGACTTGCCGGTCACCGTGATCCCGTCCAGCGCCTCCGCGCGCCGCCACTCCGCGCCCCGCGCACGCCGGACCACCTTGCGGATCCGGGCGTCCTGCCAGTCCGTGATCGCCCGCGCCCACTCGCCGTCGCCGGTCGAGCGGGCGTCGTCGAGGATGCACAGGACCGCACGGGCCGAGGTCTCCAGGGCGTCGGTGCGGGCCGGGGCCGCGTCGCGTTCGATACGAACGACCAGCGGCAGCACGAACTGCGGGGCCTCGTCGCGCGGGCTCACTTCGGACTGAAACGGACTGTCACTCACGCCGAGCAGGCTACGTGACCTCGCGGAGAGGGCTCGCCCCGCCTACGCCCTCACCCCGGGCAGGCCGACCTCTGCGCCTCCTGCCACTCGCATACCGGGCACAGGGTGATGCCCTTCTGCGTCGCCGGGTACTCCGTCGGTTCCCGGCACAGTACGCACTCCGCGTTCGGCGTCTCGGTCATGCTCTTCAGCGTACGGCCGCTCTGATCTGGTCGGAGACCTTCACGAAGCGGTAGCCCTTGCGGCGGAGTTCGGGGACGATTGTGCGGAGGGCGCGTTCTGTTGTGGGGGCGGCGCTGCGGGTGCAGTGCATGACGACGACGGAACCGGGCTTGACGCCGTCGAGGACTTGGCGGGCCACGGCGTCCGCGTCGGTCGCGAAGGCGTCGCCGCTGATGACGTCCCACTGGACGGCGGTGACGCCGGTGGCGTTCAGGGCGCGCAGGGCTGTCTTGTCGTAGCAGCCGCCGGGGAAGCGGAAGTAGGGCATCGGGTGCGGGACGCCCGCCTTGCGGAAGGCGGCGTAGGCCTTTTCGATGTCGGCGCGCATGTCCGGTTCGGGGACCGTGGGGAGGCCGTAGCAGTCGGCGGTGAAGGCGTGGTGGCTGTACGAGTGGTTGGCGACCTCGAAGAGGGGGTCGCGGCCGATCGAGCGGGCCTGGTCGGGGTACTCCTCGGCCCAGCGGCCCGTCATGAACACGGTCGCGGGGATCTTCAGGGAGCGGAGGGTGGCGATCAGCGCCGGGTTGTCGAAGTGCTCGCCCCGGGCCGCGCGGGGACCCTGGTCGGCGGTCATGTCGGCGTCGAAGGTGAGGGCGACGGTGCGGTCCTTGCCGCGGGGGGCGTGTTCGAAGACGGGGGTCAGGCCCGAGGGGCCGGCGGCGAGGGTGGGGGG
>NZ_LIRL01000542.1 GCF_001419795.1 Streptomyces niveiscabiei | reverse complement strand
ACCGCCGGTGGGGGTGGAGTTCTGGTTGGGGCGGGGAAGGTGCCTTCATGGGAAAGGCCCGGTCCCCGGGGCCCCGCCGCGTGGGAAAGGCTCGGTCCCCGAGGCCCCGCCGCCTCGGCCCTGAGTGCCGGACCCCACCCGTTCGCCCGGCACTCAGACCCCTCCCCCTCCGGTACTACAGCCGGCCCAGTACCTGCGTCAGCAGGTCGCCCATGCGGGCTGCGCTGTCGCGGCCTGCCTGGAGGACTTCCTCGTGGTTGAGGGGTTCGCCGGTCATGCCGGCGGCGAGGTTGGTGACCAGGGAGATGCCGAGGACCTCCGCGCCGGCCTCGCGGGCGGCGATGGCCTCCAGGACCGTGGACATGCCGACGAGGTCCGCGCCGATTACGCGGGCCATGCGGATCTCGGCGGGGGTTTCGTAGTGGGGGCCGGGGAACTGGGCGTAGACGCCTTCCTCCAGGCTCGCGTCGATCTCCTTGCAGAGGGCGCGCAGGCGGGGGGAGTAGAGGTCGGTGAGGTCGACGAAGTTCGCGCCGACGATGGGGGACGTCGCCGTGAGGTTGATGTGGTCGCTGATGAGGACCGGCTGGCCGGGGCGCATGCCCTCGCGGAGGCCTCCGCAGCCGTTGGTGAGGACGATCGTCTTGCAGCCGGCGGAGACCGCGGTGCGGACTCCGTGGGCCACGGAGGCGACCCCGCGGCCCTCGTAGTAGTGCGTACGGCCGAGGAAGACCAGTGCGCGCTTCTCCCCGATGCGGTACGAGCGGATCTTGCCGCCGTGGCCCTCGACGGCGGGCGGCGGGAAGCCGGGGAGTGCCGTGACCGGGAACTCCGCGTCGGGCGCGCCGAGCGCGTCGACGGCCGGCGCCCAGCCGGAGCCCATCACGAGGGCGACGTCATGCGTCTCGGCACCCGTCAGCTCACGCAGCCGCGCGGCGGCGCTGTCGGCGGCGGTGTAGGGGTTGCCCTGAATGTCGTCCGGGATGTCGTCCGGCAGAAGAGATGCGTTCACGCGGATGAGCGTAGCCGGTCTGTGCCTACGCGCGTAGATGACAGACCTTACGGCTCGACGATCGTTGTCTTGTCGTTTCCGGCCAACTCCGGTCGGACGTGATCAGCGGGGCGTCAGCAGGGGCGCTTCCGCAGCTCCATCACATAGTCGTGCGGCGCCCCCGCCGACTCCGCCGCGTCTGCGATCTCCCCGAGGTAGCGGGCGGACGGGAGGCCCCCCTCGTACCCGTTGAGAACGTATGTCCACGCGCCCTCTTCCCCTTCCAGGGTGTGGACGCGAATGCGTGTACGGCGGTAGATCCCGAGGCCGGTGCCCTCCCAGCGGTCGAGGGACTCCTCGTCCATGGGGGCGATGTCGTACAGGCCGACGAATACCTGAGAGCCAGGCTCCTCGACGATCGTCGCCAGCGCGCCCTCCCAGCCCATCTGCTCGCCGCCGAAGGTGAGCCGCCAGCCGTTCAGCCAGCCCGTCGCACGCAGCGGGGAGTGGGGAGCGCGGCGGGTCATCAGCCGCGCGTCGAGGTTGCCGGCGTACGCGGCGTAGAGCGACATGGGGGAGAGGGTACGGCAGTGGCGTCGGGGGCCGGATGCGAAGCCGTAGTACCCGTAGCTCCCGGGTATCGGTGCCGCCGCTCGTACCGGTCCCGTAGTCCACCCGGCCCCCCGAATCCCGCCTCTCCCGTCGCGTACGGGACAATGGGTACGTGACTCGGATCGTGATCATCGGTGGTGGGCCCGGCGGGTATGAGGCGGCGCTGGTGGCCGCGCAGCTCGGGGCGGAGGTGACCGTCGTCGACTGCGACGGTCTGGGCGGTGCGTCGGTGCTCACCGACTGCGTGCCGTCCAAGACGCTCATCGCCACGGCGGAGGTGATGACGACCTTCGACTCCTCGTACCAGGAGCTGGGGATCATCGTCGCCGACGACACCCCGCCCCTGGAGCAGGCCGCCCGGGTCGTCGGCGTGGACCTCGGCAAGGTCAACCGGCGGGTGAAGCGCCTCGCGCTCGCGCAGTCGCACGACATCACCGCGTCGGTGACGCGCGCCGGCGCGAAGGTGATGCGTGGCCGGGGCCGCCTGGAGGGCATGCAGGCCCTCGACGGCTCCCGCAAGGTCGTCGTCACGACCGCCGACGGCACCGAGCAGACGCTCACCGCCGACGCCGTACTCATCGCGACGGGCGGTCACCCCCGGGAGCTGCCGGACGCGCAGCCCGACGGCGAGCGGATCCTGAACTGGACGCAGGTGTACGACCTGACCGAGCTGCCCGACGAGTTGATCGTCGTCGGCTCCGGTGTCACCGGCGCGGAGTTCGCCGGGGCGTACCAGGCGCTCGGCTCGAAGGTCACCCTCGTCTCGTCCCGCGACCGGGTACTACCCGGGGAGGACCCGGACGCCGCGGCCGTACTGGAGGAGGTCTTCCGGCGGCGCGGCATGAACGTCATGGCCCGCTCGCGCGCCGAGTCGGCGAAGCGGGTCGGCGACCGGGTCGAGGTGACGCTCGCGGACGGCCGTGTCATCACCGGCAGCCACTGCCTGATGGCCGTCGGCGCGATCCCCAACAGCGCCGGGCTCGGTCTGGAGGAGGCCGGCGTCAAGGTCCGCGAGTCCGGGCACATCTGGACCGACAAGGTGTCCCGCACTACAGCTCCAGGGGTATACGCCGCCGGTGACGTCACCGGCGTCTTCGCCCTCGCCTCGGTCGCCGCGATGCAGGGCCGTATCGCCATGTACCACTTCCTCGGCGACGCGGTGGCCCCCCTCAACCTCAAGACGGTCTCCTCGAACGTCTTCACCGACCCCGAGATCGCGACCGTCGGCTACAGCCAGGCCGACGTCGACGGCGGCAAGATCGACGCGCGCGTCGTCAAGCTGCCGCTGCTGCGCAACCCCCGCGCCAAGATGCAGGGCATCCGCGACGGCTTCGTCAAGATCTTCTGCCGTCCCGGTACGGGGATCGTCGTCGGCGGCGTCGTCGTCGCGCCGCGCGCTTCGGAACTGATCCACCCCATCTCGATCGCCGTCGACAACAATCTGACGGTCGAACAGATCGCGAACGCGTTCACCGTGTACCCGTCCCTGTCGGGCTCGATCGCCGAGGTGGCACGCCAGCTGCACACGAGGAAGGCGGCGGGCGAGAGCTGACGGCCGAAAGCAACTCCCCGTCGGTCACGGGGAGTTGCCAGGGTTGGTGACGGCGCGGGGCGGGTAGCCGAGCCCCTATACCACTTCACCCACTCCTGTGCGAACAACTTCTGTTATTCGGCGCAAACACCTGAAAACAGACGGTCGCCCGCGTTACTGTCAGTTTCGTGTTCGCTGCTGAACGTCGCCAATTGATCCTCGAAATGGTGCGAGCGAACGGGGCCGTGTCGCTCCGTGAGCTCGCCCGCGTCGTCCAGACCTCCGAAGTGACCGTACGGCGGGACGTGCGCGCGCTGGAGGCAGAAGGACTCCTCGACCGCCGGCATGGCGGTGCGGTACTGCCGGGTGGATTCACGCGAGAATCCGGCTTTCCGCAAAAGTCCCATCTCGCGACCGCCGAGAAGACGGCCATCGCCGATCTCGCGGCGGGATTCGTCCAGGAGGGCGAGGCCATCGTCGTCGGGGCCGGTACGACCACGCAGGAGCTGGCCCGCCGGCTCGCGCGGGTTCCCGGGCTGACCGTGGTCACCAACTCCCTTCTCGTCGCACAGGCGTTGGCCCATGCGAATCGGGTGGAGGTCGTCATGACCGGTGGGACCCTGCGCGGGTCCAACTACGCGCTCGTCGGGAGCGGGGCGGAACAGTCCCTCCAAGGGCTGCGGGTCTCCCGGGCGTTCCTCTCCGGGAGCGGGCTGACCGCCGAGCGGGGGCTCTCCACGTCCAACATGCTGTCCGCGTCCGTCGATCGTGCGCTCGTGCAGGCCGCCGCGGAAGTCGTGGTCCTCGCGGATCACACGAAGCTCGGGACCGACACGATGTTCCAGACCGTGCCGACCGATGTCATCACGCGGCTCGTCACCGACGACCCTCCTGCCCACGACGACCGTGCGGCAACGGAGTTGCAGGCGCTGGCCGATCAGGGGGTGCAGATCGCTGTCGCGGGTACCTCCGGTGGTGAGGCGGTTCCTGCTCGGCAGCATCCTCCGCAACGCCGGGATGTCGCGGTGCCCACCCCTCGCAGGGGGCAACTGCCCGGCTCCGCCGGGGGGTTGAGGGCGGCGGCGGTGATGGGGGAGCAGCCGCAGAGTGAGAGGGCGCGGGTTGCGGACCTCAGGCGCAGTAGGTAGGGGCGGGTTCTGAGGGTGCGCGGCTGACCGTTGTGTGTGGCTGGTCGCGCAGTTCCCCGCGCCCCTGGAAAACGTGGTTGCGGCTGTAGTTCGTCCGCGGCTTCTGGATGGAGTCTGCTTCGCAGCCTCCATCCAGAAGGTGGGTGGCTTCTAACGCCGGGCCAGCCCAACGCCTTTAGGGGCGCGGGGCTGTATCGATGTGCGGCTACCGCCGCGTGGGCGCGACCAGCCACAGCGGCGGGTGCGACTCGTACGAATCCGAGCCCACCCACCGCTGTTGAGTAATCAGTCCTTGATCTCGCAGATCGCCGCACCGGACGTCAACGACGCCCCGACCTCCGCCGACAGCCCCTTGATCACGCCCGCCTTGTGGGCATTGAGCGGCTGTTCCATCTTCATCGCCTCCAGGACGACCACGAGGTCACCTTCCTTGACCTCCTGGCCCTCCTCGACGGCGACCTTGACGATGGTGCCCTGCATGGGGGAGGCGAGGGTGTCGCCCGAGGCGACGGGGCCGGACTTCTTCGCCGCCCGGCGCTTCGGCTTGGCCCCGGCCGCCAGGCCCGTACGCGCCAGGGACATGCCGAGGGAGACGGGCAACGACACCTCAAGCCGCTTGCCGCCGACCTCGACGACGATGGTCTCGCGGTCGGCGTCGTCGTCGGCCTCCGCGTCGGCCGGCGCCGAGAACGCGGGGATCTCGTTGACGAACTCGGTCTCGATCCACCGCGTGTGGACGGTGAACGGCTCGCTGGAGCCGGTGAGTTCGGGGGCGAACGCGGGATCGCGAACCACCGTACGGTGGAAGGGAATCGCCGTGGCCATGCCCTCGACCTGGAACTCCTCCAGCGCACGGGCCGCGCGCTGCAAGGCCTGTTCGCGGGTGGCGCCGGTGACGATGAGCTTGGCGAGGAGCGAGTCCCACGCGGGGCCGATGACCGACCCGGACTCGACGCCCGCGTCGAGGCGCACCCCGGGTCCGGACGGCGGCGCGAACGTCGTCACCGTGCCCGGCGCGGGCAGGAAGCCGCGGCCGGGGTCCTCGCCGTTGATGCGGAACTCGAAGGAGTGGCCCCGCAGTTCGGGGTCGCCGTAGCCGAGTTCCTCGCCGTCGGCGATGCGGAACATCTCGCGGACGAGGTCGATGCCGGCGACCTCCTCGGTGACCGGATGCTCCACCTGGAGACGGGTGTTGACCTCAAGGAAGGAGATCGTGCCGTCGAGCCCGACGAGGAACTCGACGGTACCGGCGCCGACATAGCCGGCCTCGCGGAGGATCGCCTTGGACGAGGAGTACAGCTCGGCGACCTGAGCGTCCGTCAGGAACGGCGCGGGCGCCTCCTCGACGAGCTTCTGGTGGCGCCGCTGGAGCGAGCAGTCGCGCGTGGACACGACGACGACGTTGCCGTGCGCGTCCGCGAGGCACTGCGTCTCGACGTGCCGCGGCTTGTCGAGGTACCGCTCGACGAAGCACTCACCGCGCCCGAAGGCGGCGACGGCCTCGCGCACGGCGGACTCGTACAGCTCCGGCACCTCTTCGAGCGTACGGGCGACCTTCAGCCCGCGCCCGCCACCGCCGAACGCGGCCTTGATCGCGATCGGCAGCCCGTGCTCCTCGGCGAACGCGACGACCTCGTCGGCGCCGGAGACGGGGTCGGGCGTACCCGCGACGAGCGGCGCGCCCGCGCGCTGGGCGATGTGCCGGGCGGCGACCTTGTCACCGAGGTCGCGGATGGCCTGCGGCGGCGGGCCGATCCAGACCAGGCCCGCGTCGAGGACGGCCTGCGCGAAGTCGGCGTTCTCGGACAGGAACCCGTACCCGGGGTGGATGGCGTCCGCGCCGGACTCCCGGGCCGCGTTCAGCACCTTCTCGATGTCGAGATAGCTGCTCGCCGGGGTGTCACCGCCCAGGGCGAACGCCTCATCCGCGGCGCGGACATGCAGCGCGTCCCGGTCCGGGTCGGCGTAGACGGCCACGCTGGCGATACCGGCATCCCGGCACGCGCGGGCCACGCGGACTGCGATTTCGCCACGGTTGGCGATGAGCACCTTGCGCACGATTGAGGCTCCCTCCTGGAAACAAGCCGAGTTTAGGGACTGCCGACACGGCGCATCGACCCGTCCCCAAAGGTGAGCTTGCCCACACAGAGCGTGACGCCAGGCTCGCTCGACCCGCGAAATCCCTTGTCGTACGGCCGTACGCAGGACTCCTCGGAAAACCCTAGCCCGCCCATGTGGTCAAGGTCTCTGTGAAGGCGTGCTGCGGCCCACTCCGTTTCTTTGTCGGGTCCCTACGAACGGCGCTCCGGATCTTTGCGCCGGCACGAACCATTGTCCTGAGCTTTACCAGTCAGTAGCGTTCCTGATGGCCCGAACGTACGTCGGGTAGGAGCAGAATCGCTCCAGCACGGGTCGAAAGCAGGTGGTGACGATGGTCCGCAGGCCGGTGGCATGGGTGGTCGCGGTCGTCCTCCTCGCGGAGGCGTTCGGCGTGGCGCTCCTGAACTGGATCCTCGGGACGCTCGTCGGCCGCCAGCACATGTCCCTCGCGGGCCTCGACCCGGACGTGATGGCGAACTCCTCGAAGATCTCCGGCTTCGTCTTCGCCGCCTACTTCGCCTTCTGCGCGCTCGTCGCGCTCCTGGTCGCGATCCGCGGCCACCGCCCGGCGGGCCTCGGCCGCGTCCTGCTGATCAGCGCGGCCGTCGTCCACGGCCTGCTGGCCGCCGTCGCCTGGGGCCTGGTCGGCGCGACGGCCTTCGCCACGATGGTCGCGGTCATGGCCCTGATCGTGCTGCTGCTGATGACGCACGACGGGTACGAGGACGGCGCGCCGACGCCGGAAGGCACCCCGCGCGGCAGCGGGCCGGGGCCGCTCACGCCTCCGTCGGTGCCCACAACTCCGTGATGCCGATGCCCAGTTCGCCGAGCAACCGGCGAACGAGCGGCAGGCTCAGGCCGATTACGTTGCCGTGGTCGCCGTCGATGCCGTCGATGAACGGCGCCGAGCGGCCGTCGAGCGTGAACGCCCCGGCGACGTAAAGGGGTTCGCCCGTCGCGACGTACGCCGCGATCTCGTCGTCCGTCGGTTCGCCGAAGCGGACGACCGTGGAGGCGACGGCGGACGTCCAGCGGCCGTCGGCGTACACGCAGTGCCCGGTCTGGAGGGTGCCCGCGCGGCCCCGCATCGACTTCCAGCGGGCGGTGGCCTCCTCGGCGTCGGCGGGCTTGCCGAGCGCCTCGCCGTCGAGGTCGAGGACCGAGTCGCAGCCGATCACCACCGCGCCCTTGGCCTCCGGGCGGGCGGCGACCACGGACGCCTTGGCCTCCGCGAGGGCCCGCGCCAGCTCGGCGGGGGTGGGGGCGGTGATCGCGTCCTCGTCGACGCCGCTCACGATCTTCTCGGGCGTGAAGCCGGCGTCCCGCAGCAGTTTGAGGCGGGCCGGGGACTGGGAGGCGAGGATCAAGCGGCGAGTCATGGGAAGCAGCGTATCCGTGACGGTTCGGCGCCTCATCTCAGGCCGATCACGAACATCGCCAGCACCATGGCCGCCGCCATGAGGAACCCCAGTCTGCGCAACATGCCCTGCATGTCGCGCAGCTCCTTGGGGGGTTCGTTCTCAGGGTCGGACCACAGCATGATGTCCAGGGTGCGACGGAAAGGTGGAGAAGACCTGAGTACTAGTACTCAAGTCTTCCGCTTACCGGGTCACACCCGTCTGGTCACTTCGGCCAGTACGTCCGCGCCCACGCCGTGGCACCCGCCCGGGGCACGCCCCGCTCGGCGATCCGCGCCGGATCCGACCACGCGTCCTTCACCCTGGGGGCGTCGG
>NZ_LIRL01000541.1 GCF_001419795.1 Streptomyces niveiscabiei | reverse complement strand
TAATAGGCCGAGGGCTTGTCCTCAGTTGCTCGCGTCCACTGTGTTGGTTCTGAAACCACGAACAACCCCGTATGGCCACATGCGGTGCGGTTGTCTGTTTCATAGTGTTTCGGTGGTTATAGCGTGAGGGAAACGCCCGGTTACATTCCGAACCCGGAAGCTAAGCCTTACAGCGCCGATGGTACTGCAGGGGGGACCCTGTGGGAGAGTAGGACGCCGCCGAACTCCTTTTAGAGCTCTGGCTCTTGGGCACACAAGCCCAAGAGCCAGAGCTTTTTTGCGTTGAGGTAGGGTCAAGGGGCATCGTTGGCTCATTTTCTACTGGAGGCCCCCGGGTGGAGGTCCAGGAGACCCGTGTCCAGACTGACCGGGTCCTCACCATCCCGAACATCCTCAGCATGGCGCGCCTCGTGGGCGTGCCGATCTTTCTGTGGCTGATTCTCAGGCCCGAGTTCGGGGGGCCGAAGAGCGACGGCTGGGCGTTTCTGGTGCTCGCGTTGAGCGGTATCAGTGACTACCTGGACGGCAAGCTCGCCCGGAAGTGGAACCAGATCAGCAGTCTCGGCCGGCTGCTCGATCCGGCGGCCGACCGGCTGTACATTCTCTCGACGCTCGTCGGCCTCACCTGGCGCGAGATTCTCCCGCTCTGGTTGACGGCTGTACTTCTCGCGCGAGAACTGGTCCTCCTGGTGATGGTGGGCATCCTCAGGCGGCACGGCTATCCGCCGCCGCAGGTGAACTTCCTCGGGAAGGCCGCGACCTTCAACTTGATGTACGCCTTCCCGTTGTTGCTGCTCAGTGACGGAAGCGGCTGGCTCGCGTCACTCGGCGCGATTTTCGGCTGGGCGTTCGCGGGGTGGGGTACAACGCTGTATTGGTGGGCAGGAGTTCTCTACGTGGTACAGGTCCGCCGTCTGATCCGTGCGGACGCCATGGCCGACTGAGCTCGCCGATGAGCGCCAGCAGTGCCTCGATGGCCCGCGGCGGAGAACTGCGGGACAATCTGGACGGGTGAAGTCGGTGGACCGTCGTTTCTTCAAGGAGGACGCTTCCGACATGAAGGCCGTCGTGATGGCCGGAGGTGAGGGCACACGCCTTCGCCCCATGACCTCAAGCATGCCCAAACCGCTCCTGCCGGTGGCCAACAGGCCGATCATGGAGCACGTTCTGCGGCTGCTCAAAAGGCATGGTCTCAACGAGACCGTCGTTACTGTCCAGTTCCTGGCATCGCTGGTCAAGAACTACTTCGGTGACGGCGAGGAGCTCGGAATGGAGCTCAGCTATGCCAACGAGGAGAAGCCACTCGGTACCGCCGGAAGCGTCAAGAACGCCGAAGAGGCGTTGAAGGACGATGCTTTCCTCGTCATCTCCGGCGATGCGCTGACCGACTTCGACCTCACCGACCTCATCGCTTTCCACAAGGAGAAGGGGGCGCTGGTCACGGTCTGTCTGACCAGGGTCCCCAACCCGCTGGAATTCGGCATCACGATCGTCGACGAGGAGGGCAAGGTCGAGCGGTTCCTCGAGAAGCCGACCTGGGGCCAGGTCTTCTCCGACACGGTGAACACCGGGATCTACGTCATGGAGCCCGAGGTCTTCGACTATGTCGAGGCCGATGTGCCGGTGGACTGGTCAGGTGACGTCTTCCCGCAGCTGATGAAGGAAGGCAAGCCGGTCTACGGCTATATCGCCGAGGGCTACTGGGAGGACGTAGGGACGCACGAGAGCTATGTGAAGGCCCAGGCCGACGTCCTCGAAGGCAAGGTCGACGTCGAGATCGACGGGTTCGAGATCTCGCCGGGCGTCTGGGTCGCCGAGGGCGCCGACGTACATCCCGACGCCGTGCTGCGGGGTCCGCTGTACATCGGGGACTACGCGAAGGTCGAGGCCGGGGCGGAGATCCGGGAGCATACGGTCGTCGGGTCGAACGTCGTCGTCAAGAGCGGGGCGTTTCTGCACAAGGCGGTCGTGCACGACAACGTGTACGTCGGGCAGCAGAGCAATCTGCGGGGCTGTGTCGTCGGGAAGAACACCGACATCATGCGGGCCGCGCGGATCGAGGACGGCGCGGTCATCGGGGACGAGTGCCTGATCGGCGAGGAGTCGATCGTCCAGGGGAACGTACGGGTCTATCCGTTCAAGACGATCGAGGCCGGCGCGTTCGTCAATACCTCGGTGATCTGGGAGTCGCGTGGTCAGGCGCATCTCTTCGGGGCCCGGGGGGTGTCGGGGATCCTGAACGTCGAGATCACCCCGGAGCTGGCCGTACGGCTGGCGGGGGCCTACGCGACGACCCTGAAGAAGGGGGCGACCGTCACCACGGCCCGTGATCACTCGCGCGGCGCGCGGGCGCTCAAGCGGGCGGTGATCTCCGCGTTGCAGGCGAGCGCCATCGACGTACGGGACCTGGAGAACGTACCGCTGCCCGTGGCGCGGCAGCAGACCGCTAGAGGGAGTGCGGGCGGGATCATGATCCGGACCTCGCCCGGGGTGCCGGATTCCGTGGACATCATGTTTTTCGATGGGCAGGGTGCCGATCTGTCGCAGGCCAGTCAGCGGAAGCTGGACCGGGTGTTCGCGCGGCAGGAGTACCGGCGGGCGTTCCCCGGGGAGATCGGGGATCTGCATTTTCCGGCGAGCGTGTTCGACTCGTACACGGGGTCGTTGCTGCGGAACGTCGACACGTCCGGGATCGCGGAGTCCGGGCTGAAGGTCGTCGTGGACGCGTCGAACGGGAGCGCCGGGCTCGTGTTGCCGAGTCTGCTCGGGAAGCTCGGGGTGGACTCGCTGACCGTCAATCCGGGGCTCGACGAGGCGCGGCCGACGGAGACGGGGGAGATGCGGCGGGGCGGGCTGGTGCGGCTCGGGGAGATCGTGGCGTCGTCGCGGGCCGCGTTCGGGGTGCGGTTCGACCCGGTCGGTGAGCGGCTGTCGCTCGTCGACGAGAAGGGGCGGATCATCGAGGACGACCGGGCGCTGCTGGTGATGCTCGACCTGGTGGCCGCCGAGCGGCGCAGCGGGCGGGTGGCGCTGCCGGTGACGACGACGCGGATCGCCGAGCAGGTCGCGGCGTACCACGGCACGCAGGTCGAGTGGACGACGACGTCGCCGGACGACCTGACGCGGGTCGGACGGGACGAGGCGACGATCTTCGGCGGGGACGGCAAGGGCGGGTTCATCGTCCCGGAGTTCAGCGGGGTGTTCGACGGGACCGCGGCCTTCGTACGGCTGATCGGGCTGGTCGCGCGGACGCAGTTGACGTTGAGTCAGATCGACGCGCGGATTCCGCGGGCGCACGTCCTGAAGCGCGATGTGGCGACCCCGTGGGCCGTCAAGGGGCTCGTGATGCGGCGGGTCGTCGAGGAGGCCGGAGAACGCTTCGTGGACACCACGGACGGCGTGCGGGTGGTCGAGACGGACGGGCGCTGGGTGATGGTGCTGCCCGATCCGGCCGAGGCGGTCACCCATCTGTGGGCCGAGGGCCCGGACGACGCCTCCGCGCAGGCCCTGCTGGACGAGTGGTCGTCGGTCGTGGACGGCGCCGGACGCTGAGCCGTACGCACACGCGTGCCGGACAAGTGTCCCCAAGGGGGCCTGTCCGGCACGCCGGTGGGGCCGTTCGGAAGCAGTGCCCGCGACGTGCGACGATGTGCGGCATGCCGCAGCAGCCCCCCGTTCGGAGCACACCCGCGCGCGCGTCGCGTCCGGACGCCTCCATGTCGCTGCTCACCAACGTCATGGACCACAGCCTCGACGAGGGCTACGCCGAGGCCGCCGCGCGCAGACGCGCCGAGGGGACGGGCGGCCTGCCCAAGACGCTGAAGGACAAACTCGGACTCGCCGGCGGGCTGGTGCTCGCGGCGCTCGTCGTGACCGTGGGCGCGGCACAGGCGCGGGTGTCGGCCCCGGTGGTGGCCAAGGAGCGCCAGGAGCTGATCGACCGGATCGACCGGGAGACGGAGGCCGCGGACAAGCTGGAGAAGACCGTGGACACCCTCCGGGACGAGGTGAGCGCCCGTCAGCGCCAGGCCCTGGAGAACAGCGGCGGCAGCGGCCGGGCGGACCTGGTGGGCATCCTGTCGGGGGCCGTCGCCGTACACGGTCCTGGTGTCAAGCTCGTCGTGGACGACGCCAAGGAGGCGACCACGGGTGGGGGCGCCGACCCGCGCGAGACGTCCGGTTTCTCGGACACGGGGCGGGTGCGTGACCGGGATCTCCAGCGTGTCGTCAACGGGATGTGGGAGTCCGGCGCGGAGGCCGTCTCCGTCAACGGGCAGCGGCTGACGGCGCTGTCGGCGATCAGGGCCGCCGGGGAGGCGATACTGGTCGACAACAAGCCGCTGGTGCCGCCGTACACGGTGCTCGCCGTGGGGGACGGGGACAAGCTGAGCACCCGGTTCCAGAACAGCGCGGACGGCCTGTATCTGAACGCTCTCCAGGAGAACTACGGCATTCGGACGGCCATCTCCACGGAGAAGGACCTGCGGCTTCCCGCGGCGCCGAGTGTGATCGTCCGAACCGCACAGCCGAGAAGTGAGAAGGGCACATCGTGATCGCCGTACTGGGCCTCGTCGTGGGAGTCGTGGCCGGCCTGTTGGTCCGGCCCGAGGTTCCGGCGGCCGTCGAGCCGTATCTGCCGATCGCCGTGGTGGCGGCGCTGGACGCCGTCTTCGGCGGGCTGCGGGCCATGCTCGACGGCATCTTCGACGACAAGGTCTTCGTGGTGTCGTTCCTGTCGAACGTGGTCGTCGCCGCGCTGATCGTGTTCCTGGGCGACAAGCTGGGCGTGGGCGCCCAGTTGTCGACGGGGGTCGTGGTGGTCCTCGGCATCCGGATCTTCTCGAACGCCGCGGCGATCCGCCGGCACGTCTTCCGGGCGTGACGCCGATGAGCCAGGAAGACCAGGAACCCGGCCACCGGCTGCGC
This sequence comes from Streptomyces niveiscabiei, assembly GCF_001419795.1. Taxonomy (GTDB): domain Bacteria; phylum Actinomycetota; class Actinomycetes; order Streptomycetales; family Streptomycetaceae; genus Streptomyces; species Streptomyces niveiscabiei. The sequence goes on along the minus strand of NZ_LIRL01000541.1, from coordinate 5,222 downwards.
AGGGAACTGCCGCAGGAGATCGAGGCGGCGCCCGCGCGCGAGGCCGATGAGTCGCCCGCCCAGCCGGAGGTGACCGGCCGTCAGCGCCTCGCGCAGGGGCTGTGGCCGCCCCGGGTGACGCGCGCTCAGCTGATCGTCGCCCTGCTGCTGTTCGGCCTCGGCTTCGGACTCGCCGTCCAGGTCGCCTCCAACAGCGACAGCGACAACGCGCTGCGCGGCGCGCGCCAGGAGGACCTCGTACGGATCCTCGATGAACTGGACGACCGCAGCCGGCGTCTTGAGGACGAGAAGACCGGGCTCGACAAGCAGCGTCAGGAGCTGGAGAACAGCTCCGACCAGGCCGAGGAGGCCCGGAAGCAGACGATCGAGAAGGAGAGGCAACTCGGCATCCTCGCGGGCACGGTGGCGGCCCAGGGGCCGGGTATCACGATGACCATCGACGACACGAAGGGGACGGTCGAGGCGGACATGCTGCTCGACGCGATCCAGGAGCTGCGCGCGGCCGGCGCGGAGGCGATCCAGGTGAACGGCGTACGCGTCGTCGCCGGGACGTATTTCACGGACGGCGACAACGGAGTGAGCGTGGACGGGAACCAGATCCGCACTCCGTATCGTTTCCAGGTCATCGGCAAGCCCGAGGATCTGGAACCGGCGCTCAACATCCCGGGAGGTGTGGTGCAGACCCTGGAGAAGGAGCAGGCCACGGTCACCGTGGAGCGATCCGACAAGATCGTCGTCGACGCCTTGCGGGCGGCGAAGCAGCCTGACTACGCTCGGTCGTCGGCCCGGTGAACCGGGGGTGCATGGGGGCCGTCCGGCAGGGGCATGAGGTTGCGGGGGGTCGGCGCACCGATCGGGTGGTCGGTGGTGGAAACTGTCTGGTGGATACGGACGTTGTGAAGGTGTCCGGGTCGGCCGGTGTATTGAGTCAGGGTTCGTCCTGCCCCACGGGCGGGTCTGTTTCGGTCAAGGGGAATCGCCCGTGAAGTTGTTTGCGAAGTTGTTCGGCAAGAGCGCGCGAGGAGAGGGCGGCGAGAACGCCACCGCCCGCCATCGCGCACAGCCAGGCGACGAGGGGCAGCGTCCGCTGTTCCGCGACCAGGTGGCTGGGGGTGACATTCCGGGAGGTCAGGGCGCGGCGTCTGTTGACCCTGCGCAGTCCGGCGACATAGGTTTCGGGCAACCGTCAGCCTCAAGTGCGGGTGGAGGGTTTTCCCCAATGTCGGCCCTGGTGTGTTCGAGGTGCGGTAACCGCAACGCGGAGAACAGCCGCTTCTGTTCCAACTGCGGCGCTCCGCTGCGTCCGGGCGTGACGCCCGAGCGCGCCTCGGAGACGACCTCCACCATCTCCATCTCGGGCCTGGAGGCGTACGACTCCGAGGTCACCGGCCAGACCGCGCTCCCGGCGCTGTCGCCCGAGGCGCAGGCCGCCGTCGAGGCGCTGCCGCTGGGCTCGGCCCTGCTGGTGGTCCGCCGGGGTCCCAACTCGGGCAGCCGCTTCCTGCTGGACGGCGACCTGACGACGGCCGGCCGTCACCCGCAGAGCGACATCTTCCTCGACGACGTGACGGTCTCGCGCCGCCACGTGGAGTTCCGGCGCGGTCCGGACGGCTCGTTCAAGGTCGCTGACGTCGGCAGTCTCAACGGCACCTACGTCAACCGCGAGCGGATCGACGAGGTCGCGCTGAACAACGGCGACGAGGTGCAGATCGGCAAGTACCGCCTGGTCTTCTACGCGAGCCAGCGCGGCTACTGACCCGCCCCGGACTCGTCCGGGGTTCTCCCAGGGAAGGTCCATGCTGAGAACACCGAGGGGCGGTGCCGGAGACGGCACCGCCGCCACGGAGGCCGGGCCGATGAGCATCGGCGCCGTGCTGAACGTGCTGCGGGACGAATTCCCCGAAGTCACCGTCTCCAAGATCCGCTTCCTGGAGTCGGAAGGGCTCGTCGAGCCCGAGCGGACCCCCTCGGGGTACCGCAAGTTCAGTCCGCGGGACGTCGAGCGGCTCGCTCGCATCCTGCGGCTCCAGCGGGACCACTACCTGCCGCTCAAGGTCATCCGGGAGCACCTGGAGGCCCTGGAGCGCGGCGAGGCCGTCCCCCTGCCGACCGTGGGCAGGCAGCGGGACGGCGAACCCGTCCCCGACCCCGGTGACACCCCCACCGTCGCCCGCATCGGCCGCGCCGAGCTGCTGGCCGCCGCCGGCATCGACGAGCGCGAACTCGCCGAGTGGGAGTCCTACGGCCTCGTCGTCCCCCTGGAGGACGGCGTGTACGACGCCGAGGCGGCCACCGTCGCCGCGCTCGTCGTGGAACTCGGGCGCTTCGGGATCGAGCCGCGACACCTTCGGGTGATGAAGGCGGCGGCGGATCGCGAGGCCGGGCTCGTCGACCAGGTCGTCGCCCCGCTGAAGCTCCACCGCAACCCGCAGACGCGGGCCCTCGCCCAGGCCCGTACCAAGGAGCTCGCCTCTCTCACGGTCCGGCTGCACTCCGCGCTGGTGCAGACCGCGCTCGGGGTGCGGCTGCCCTGACACGGGCGTTCGCCCTCGGCGGATCGGCCGTCCAGCAGGGGCCCGACTACCCAAACGTCCCGGGCACGGCCTAGGGTTGCTGTGTGAACGAGCTCGATGTCGTAGGTGTCCGGGTCGAAATGCCCTCCAACCAACCGATCGTGCTCCTGCGCGAAGTGGGAGGCGACCGCTACCTCCCCATCTGGATCGGACCGGGGGAGGCGACCGCGATCGCCTTCGCCCAGCAGGGCATGGCCCCCGCCCGGCCGCTCACCCACGACCTGTTCAAGGACGTGCTGGAGGCCGTCGGCCAGGAGCTGACCGAAGTGCGCATCACCGACCTCAGGGAAGGCGTCTTCTACGCCGAGCTGGTCTTCGCCAGCGGTGTCGAGGTCAGCGCCCGCCCGTCCGACGCCATAGCGCTCGCCCTGCGCACCGGCACGCCGATCTACGGCAGCGACACGGTGCTCGACGACGCGGGCATCGCCATCCCGGACGAGCAGGAGGACGAGGTGGAGAAGTTCCGCGAGTTCCTCGACCAGATCTCACCCGAGGACTTCGGCACCAGCAACCAGTGACGCGCGCGCCGGACACCCGTCGGTGACGATGGCGTCTCGGTTCGGCAATTGCCAGCGGCCAGTGAGAGCGTCCTACGGCATCGTCTCAGCGCATTCGGCTAGCCTTTCCCCGCGGTGGGGCACGGGAAACCACTCCCAGGGTGATTATCACTCGGCGTGCCGAGTGTGGCGATCGTTGACGCACCCCAGGTGACTGCCTACCGTCGAGAAGGCAGGTCAAGGACGGAGGTCGGCGTGAGAAGCAGCGGCGACGGTACGGCTGGGGGTGCCCCCGGACGAGGGTTCGGGGGAAATGGCCCGTACCGGCTTCACGGCAGCGCGGCCGATCACGCTCCTCAGCGCCCGGCGGCCGTGCCGAGCAGCAGCAAGGGGGCGGCGGCGATGGCGTCCGAGGAGATCGGCTACCGAGGTCCGACGGCGTGTGCCGCCGCCGGTATCACCTACCGGCAACTGGACTACTGGGCGCGCACCGGGCTCGTCGAGCCCAGCGTGCGGCCCGCCCACGGGTCGGGCACGCAGCGCCTCTACAGCTTCCGGGACGTTGTCGTCCTGAAGATCGTGAAGCGCTTCCTCGACACCGGCGTGTCCCTCCAGAACATCCGCGGCGCGGTGCTGCATCTGAGGGAACAGGGCTTCCGTGACCTGGAGCGCATGACCCTCATGAGCGACGGCGCGACGGTGTACGAGTGCACCTCGCCGGACGAGGTCCACGCGCTGCTCCAGGGCGGCCAGGGCGTCTTCGGGATCGCCGTCGGCGTGGTCTGGCGGGACGTGGAGGGCGCGCTGTCGCAGCTGCACGGCGAGCGTGTCGACACCGGCGAGACCCTGGTCGGGCACAACCCGGCGGACGAGCTGGCGCGGCGGCGGCACAAGGCGGTCTGAGGGCGCTCTCGGGCGCGTGTTCGGGCCCGTTGTCAGTGGCGTGGTGCAGCATCGGAGATGTGAGAAACGCGCCGACCGTCCTGCACCTCGACATGGACGCCTTCTACGCCTCGGTGGAGCAGGCGGCCAAGCCGAGTCTGCGCGGGAAGGCGGTCGTCGTCGGCGGGCTCGGGCCGCGCGGGGTGGTGGCGACCGCGTCGTACGAGGCCCGGGTGTTCGGGGTGCACTCGGCGATGCCCATGGCGCAGGCGCGCAGGCTCGCGCCCAACGCGGCGTACCTCGTGCCGCGGTTCGGGGTCTACCGGGCGATCAGCGAGCAGGTGATGGGGCTGCTGCGGGCGCTGTCGCCGCTGGTGGAGCCGCTCAGCCTGGACGAGGCGTTCGTGGACCTGGAGGCCGAGGGGGCGGCCTGGGACAGCGCGTCGGCGCGGGAGACGGGCAGCAGGCTGCGGGCGGACATACGGGCCGTCACGGGGCTCACGGGGTCGGTGGGGCTCGCCGCGTCCAAGATGCTCGCGAAGATCGCCTCCGAGCGGGCCAAGCCGGACGGCCTGCTGCTCATCGAGCCGGGTACGGAACGCGCGCTGCTCGGGCCGATGCCGGTGCGGACGCTGCCCGGGGTCGGCCCGGCCACCGGCGACCATCTGCGCCGGGCCGGGATCACCACGGTCGACGAGATCGCCGAGGCCGGCGAGGACGAACTCGTCCGGCTGCTCGGCAAGGCGCACGGCCAGGGGCTGTACGCGATGGCGCTCGCGCGCGACGACCGGGCGGTGGTCGCCGAGCGGGAGACCAAGTCGGTGTCCGTGGAGGACACGTACGACGTGGACATCCACGACCGGCTGCGGGTCGGGTTCGAGGTGCGGCGGCTCGCGGACCGGTGCGTGCAGCGGCTGCGGGAGGCCCGGCTGTCGGGGCGGACCATCGTGCTGAAGGTGCGCCGGTACGACTTCTCGACGCTCACCCGGTCCGAGACCCTGCGCGGGCCCACCGACGATCCGGCGGTCGTGCGGGAGGCCGCGGCGCGGCTGCTGGAGTCCGTGGACACGACCGGCGGGGTGCGGCTGCTCGGGGTCGGGGTGTCGGGGCTCGCCGACTTCACGCAGGAGGACCTGTTCGCGCAGGCCGCTGAGGAGGTGCGGGACGCGGAGGAGGTGCCGGAGACACCGGGGGAGGCGGTGGTCGAGGCGGTGCCTGTCGAGCATCGGTGGCGGCCGGGGCAGGATGTGCGGCACGCCGGGTACGGGCA
>NZ_LIRL01000540.1 GCF_001419795.1 Streptomyces niveiscabiei | reverse complement strand
CCGCGAGGTCACCGGCGAGGAGAAGGCCGCGTGGTGGGAGCGTGCGGTCGCCGCCTACCCGCCGTACGCGGAGTACCAGGAGAAGACGGACCGGGAGATCCCCGTCTTCGTGCTGGAGCCGCGGGCGTAGAAATCCACGGCCCGGCAGGTGTGAATCCCCGCCTGCCGGGAACGCGGTCTACGGGCCCCGCCGCGCTCCCCCGTCGCGGCGGGGCCTCTTCATGCCCTGTTCGGCCCACCTCGATTCGACTTCGTGGACACCTGTCCAGCTATAGTGGACAGGTGTCCATGAAGTTCTGATCCGAGGGAGTCGAAAAAGGTCATGGAAACGGTCGCGAACGTACTGGTGGCGCTGATCGCCCTGCTGCACGCGTACATCCTGGTGCTGGAGATGTTCCTGTGGCAGAAGCCGCCGGGCCGCCGCTTCCACGGCTTCGACCCGCAGTTCGCGGCGGCCACCGCGAAGCTCGCCGCCAACCAGGGCCTCTACAACGGCTTCCTCGCGGCGGGCCTGGTCTGGGGCCTGATCGCGGACGACCCGACCGGCTTCCGCGCGCAGGTCTTCTTCCTGTCCTGCGTGATCGTCGCGGGGGTGTACGGCGCGGCGACCGCGAACCGGCGCATCCTGTTCGCGCAGGCCGTGCCCGGCGCGATCGCCCTGGCCGCCGTCCTGATCGCGCAGTGACCCGCGCCGCGCCCGAGGACCCGCGGGCCGCCCGCACCCGGGCGAGGCTGCGCTCGGCGCTGCTCGCGGAGTGCGCGGAGCGTCCGCTGGAGGAGGTGAGCGTGGCCGCGCTGGTCCGGCGGGCCGGTACCGGGCGGGCCACGTTCTACGTCCACTACACCGACCTCGAAGACCTCGCGGTCGACGCGTGCGCGGACGTCGTACGGGAGGCGGTTCAGGCGCTGCACGCCTGGCAGGGACGGCCCGATCCGGTGCGCGCGCCGGCCGCGCTGCCGGAGTTCTTCGCCTCCCTCACTCCTCATCTCGCCCTGTACCGGCGGCTGTTGACGCCCGGCGGGGGCGGGCCGCTGGGGCTGGTGCTGCACCGGGACCTGCGCGCGTACAGCCTGCGCGAGCGGGAGCGGGCGGGGGCCGCCGACGCCGCGCTGGTGGCGTCGGCGGTGGCGGCGACCTTCGCGGGGGTGCTCGGGGACTGGCTGCACGGGCTGTTGGCGGGGACACCCCGCCAGATAGCCGACCAGGTGTGGCAGTTGCTGGTCGCGCTGCACGCCAGCCGGTGAACTGCCCGCCGGGTCGGGTCAGAACAGCAGGACGGGTTTGACGGTCCGGCCCTCGGTCATGTCCTTCACCGCCTGCCCGATGTCCTCGAATCCGTACGTCCCGATCAGCTTCCCCAGCGGCAGCCGCCCCGACTTGACCAGCCCGACCAGCGTCGGGACGAGGCTCTGCGTCTCACTGTCCCCCAGCGTGAGGCCGACGACCCGCTTGCCGGTGAGCAACCCGTTGACGTCCAGGGCGACTTCGGTCCCGAAGGGCGGGGCCCCCACGACGACGAGCGTGCCGCGCGCGGCGAGCGCGTCCACCCCGGCGCGCAGGACGGCCGTACTGCCGGTCGTCTCCACGACACCGTCGACACCCTGGTGGAGTTCGCGTACGTCGGTGAGGGTGCGGGTCGCGCCCAACTCCCGTGCCAGGTCGAGCCGTTCGGGCACCCGGTCGACGGCGACGACCTCGGTGGCCGGGGAGAGCGCGGCGGCCATCACCGCCGAGAGGCCCACCGCGCCGGCGCCGAGGACGACGACCGTGCTGCCCGGCTCCGGCTTGAGGACGTTCCAGACCGCGCCCACCCCGGTCTGGACTCCGCAGCCCAGCGGGGCGATCGAGGCGAGCGGCACCTCCGGGTCGACCTTGACGAGGCTGCGCTCGTCCACCAACGCCCGCTCGGCGAAGGAGGATTGGCCGAAGAAGTGGCCGCCGAGGGCCTCGCCGTCGCGGGTGATGGTGGCGGTGCCGTCGGCCCGGCGGCCCCCGAGGAGGTTCAGGGGGAGCCAGTCGGCGCAGTAGGCGGGGTGGCCGCCGTTGCAGTTGCGGCAGGCACCGCAGGAGGTGAAGGACAGGACGACGTGGTCGCCGGGGGCGACGGAGGTGACGGAGGCGCCGACGGCTTCGACGATCCCGGCGCCTTCGTGGCCGAGGACGCCGGGGAGGGGGAACGGCAGGCCGCCGGACGCGACGCCGAGGTCGGTGTGGCAGAGGCCGGCGGCGACCATGCGGACGACGGCCTCGCGGGGGCCGGGGTCGTCGAGGGTGACGTCCGTGAAGGTGAAGGGGGCGCCGCCCGTCTCAACGACGGCGGCCCTGGTGGTGCGGGGCATGACTGAACTCCTGGGTTTCTGGGGCGGGTTGCTTCACGGGGCGGGGCGGTGCCCCTCAGTCCAGCGACACGACCACCGACTTCGTCTTCAGGTACCCCGCCAGCGCCTCCGGCCCGTACTCCCTGCCGAACCCCGAGTCCTTCACTCCCCCGAACGGCACCGCGGGGTCCAGCATCGCCCAGTCGTTGATCCAGACGATGCCCGCCTGGAGGCGGTCGGCGACGCGGTGGGCGCGGGCCAGGCTGCCGGTCTGGATGCCCGAAGCCAGGCCGTAGGGCGTGGAGTTGGCGAGGGCGACCGCCTCGTCCTCGTCGTCGAAGGGCTGGACGGTGAGGACCGGGCCGAAGACCTCCTCCTGGACGACCCGCGAGTCGTTGGGGAGGTCGGCGATGACGGTCGGCTTGTAGTAGTAGCCGCCGTCCAGGTCGAGGCGTTCGCCGCCGCAGACGATCCGGCCGCCGTCCTTGCGGGCGAGGTCGACGTACTCCTCGACCTTGCGCAGATGCCGCTCCCCCGCCAGCGGGCCGACGACGGTCGCCGGGTCGCGCGGGTCGCCGACCGGGATGCCGGGGACCGCCTCGGCGAGGATGTTCAGCAGCGTCGCGTGGACCGAGCGGGCGACCAGGAGACGGGGGCCGCCCATGCAGAACTGGCCGGTGTTGAACACGAATCCCTTGATGATCGCGCCGACGGCCTTCTCCAGGTCGGCGTCCTCGAAGACCAGGTGGGGCGCGTTTCCGCCCAGTTCGACGGTGACCGGTTTCAGCGCCTGCCCGGCGATCGCGGCGGCGTGCCGGCCGATGTTCGTGGAGCCGGTGAAGGCGACCTTGTCGATGCCGGGGTGGCGCAGGAGGGCTTCCCCGGCGACGGGTCCGGTGCCGGTGACGACGTTGACGACGCCGTCGGGGACGCCCGCGCGCTGGAGGAGGCCCGCCATGTACAGGGCGCTGAGGGGGGTTTCGTCGGCCGGTTTGTGAACGACCGTGTTCCCGGCGGCGAGTGCGGGCGCGAGTTTCGAACCGGCCAGGATCAGCGGGAAGTTGAACGGCGTGATCGCGGCGACGACTCCGAGCGGGCCGCGTCTGGTGTAGGCGTGGGTGCCCTGCTGGGTCTCGCGGGTGGCGCCGTCGAGCTGGAAGGCGAGGGCCGCGTAGTACTCGTAGTCGTTGGCGGCGTTGGTGACGTCGACGGCGCGGGCCAGCGTGATGGGCTTGCCGACGTCGAGGCTCTCCAACTCGGCGATCGTGTCGGCCTCCTGGCGGATCAGCTCGGCGACGCGCAGCAGGACGCGGCCCCGTTCGCGGCCGGTGAACTGGGACCAGGGGCCGGTCTCGTACGCCTCGCGGGCGGCGCGCACGGCGGCGTCGACGTCGGCGGGTGCGGCCTCGGCGACCGTGGTGAGCGTGCGGCCCCTGGACGGGTCGATCACCTCGGTGCGCGCTCCGTCGGCGGATTCCCGCCACTGGCCCCCGATGAAGAGCTGCCCGGGGTCGATCTGGAAGGCGGTCATCGCCACTCCTCGGGTCTGCGGCGCCGTCGCCGCGTCGTCAACCGACAGGATTCCTGGTGGTCCGCAGTCTCTTTACAGACAGGTTTCCTGTCAATGGTTTACGCTCGGTCCATGGCCGGAAGCGCACCCCCCTCCCTCCTCTACATGGTCAAGCAGCTCGAACTCGCCGTCCGTTCCCGGCTGGACGAGCTGGTCAGGCCGTCGGGCATCACCGCCTTGCAGTACACGGCGCTGACGGTCCTGGAGCGCCACGACGGCCTGTCCGCCGCCCAGTTGGCGCGGGACTCGTTCGTCACGGCGCAGTCGACCGCCGATCTGGTGCGGTCCCTGGAGAGCCGGGGGCTGCTGCGCCGGGAGCCGAATCCGGCCAGCAGGCGGGAGCTGAGGATCCTGCTGACGGACGCGGGGCGGGAGTTGCTCGCGCTGCACGCGGAGCAGGTGCGCGAGCTGGAGGACCGCATGGTCAACGCCCTGACGGAGCGCCAGACGGACCAGTTCCGGCAGTCGCTCACGCGGGCGTGGCAGGCACTGTCGTAGGGCCCCGGGCCGGACTTTCGTACTCCGTCGCGCACTGGCCGACTATGAGCGGTCCTTTTTCGAAGACATATGTCAATCGAACATGCTGAAATTCACTCCATCGGGGGTAACTTGCTGAGGCAGGCTCCGCCGAGCGCTCCCCAGCGTCCGTCTCGTCCTATCCGCCGGCCCGTGCTGGAGGCAATGCCATGGTGCCGCAGGAACCCCTGGTCGACACCCCTCACCTGCGCATACGTGAGGAACAGGGGTACGTCGTGCTGGAGTTCCACGGCGAGATCGACATCGTCGCGGCGATGGAGATCCTGCCGCACATCGACGACCGCGTGGCGGGGCAGGCCCCGCGCGTGCTCATCGACCTCACCCCGGTCGAGTTCTTCGACTGCTCGGGGCTGCGCCTGCTCTACCGCGCCCGTGCCCGGGCCCTGGAGCGCGACGGGGAGTTGCGCCTGGTCTGCGTCCACCCGCTGACCCTGCGGGTGCTGCGGGCGACGGGCCTGTCGAAGCTCCTGCCGCCCGCGCCGAGCGTGGAGACCGCCCTCGGGAAGCCCGGGGAGACCTTATGAACGCGCCGGGTGAACTCTCTTGGCAGACCTGGCTACTTGAGGATTTTCGTCACCTGCCCCGCGCCCACCGTCCGGCCGCCCTCGCGGATGGCGAACTTCAGCCCCTCCTCCATCGCGATGGGCTGGATGAGCTGGACGAGCATGCCGGTGTTGTCGCCCGGCATGACCATCTCGGTCCCGTCGGGCAGCGTCACCACCCCCGTGACGTCCGTCGTCCGGAAGTAGAACTGCGGCCGGTAGTTGTCGAAGAACGGCGTGTGCCGCCCGCCCTCGTCCTTCGACAGGATGTACGCCTGCGCCTCGAACCGCGTGTGCGGCATCACCGAGCCCGGCTTGATGACGACCTGCCCGCGCTCGACGTCCTCCCGCTTGACGCCGCGCAGCAGCAGCCCCACGTTCTCCCCCGCCCAGCCCTCGTCGAGGAGCTTGCGGAACATCTCGATGCCCGTCACCGTCGTCCGCGTCTTCTGCTCGTGGATGCCGATGATCTCGACCTCGGTGTTCACCCGGAGCGTCCCGCGCTCGATCCGCCCGGTGACGACCGTCCCGCGCCCGGTGATCGTGAACACGTCCTCGATCGGCATCAGGAACGGCCGGTCCACGTCCCGCTGCGGCTGCGGTACGGCCGTGTCGACCGCGTCCAGCAGTTCCAGCACCGACCGAGACCACTCGGGGTCGCCCTCCAGCGCCCGCAGCGCCGACACCCGGACGACGGGGAGGTCGTCCCCCGGGAACTCGTACTCCGTGAGCAACTCGCGGACCTCCAGCTCGACGAGCTCCAGGATCTCCTCGTCGTCCACCATGTCCGTCTTGTTCAGCGCGACGACGATGTACGGCACGCCCACCTGCCGCGCCAGCAGCACGTGTTCCTTGGTCTGCGGCATCGGCCCGTCGGTCGCCGCGACGACCAGGATCGCGCCGTCCATCTGGGCCGCGCCCGTGATCATGTTCTTGATGTAGTCGGCGTGGCCCGGACAGTCCACGTGCGCGTAGTGCCGGGCCTCGGTCTGGTACTCGACGTGCGCGATCGAGATCGTGATCCCGCGCTGGCGCTCCTCCGGCGCCTTGTCGATCTGGTCGAACGGCGTGAACGGGTTCAGGTCGGGAAACCGGTCGTGCAGCACCTTCGTGATCGCCGCGGTCAGCGTCGTCTTGCCGTGGTCGATGTGGCCGATGGTGCCGATGTTGACGTGCGGTTTGGTCCGTTCGAACCGTGCCTTCGCCACTGCGGGCCTCCTGTCCCTGAAGGGCGCCCGGCGTCAACAGGCGCCTGCCTCCTGTCTATTCGCTCCCGGGCGCGTCGAACAGGGCGCTGACGGACTCGCCGTTGTGAATACGGCGCACAGCTTCGGCGAGCGCGGGGGCGATCGACAGGACGCGCAGCTTGTCCGTGTGCTCCTCCTCCGGGACCGGCACGGTGTTCGTGCACACGATCTCCAGCACGTCCGGCTGCTCGCTCAGCCGCTTCAGGGCGCCGGACGCGAACAGGCCGTGCGTACAGGCCACCCTGATCGACCTCGGCTTCAACTCCCGCAGCTTCTCCAGGAGTTCCAGGACCGTGCTGCCCTTCGCGATCTCGTCGTCCAGCACGATGACGTCCCGTCCCGTCACCTCGCCGATCACCGCGCTGATGCTGACCCGGTCGTCCGCGAACCGCTGCTTCGCGCCCGCCGCGACCTGCGCGCCGATCAGCCGCGCGAACGCCGCGGCCTCCTTCGCGTTCCCGAGGTCCGGGGAGACCACCGTCGTGCGGGCCAGGTCGTACTGGCGGAAGTGCGCGGCCAGTTCGCGCAGCGCGTGCAGGTGGTCGACCGGGACCGAGAAGAAGCCGTGCACCTGCGGGGAGTGCAGCGTCATCGCCAGGACCCTGCTCGCTCCGGCCGACACCATCAGGTCCGCGACCATCCGGCCGCCCATCGAGATACGGGGCGCGTCCTTCTTGTCCGAGCGGGCGTACGAGTAGTGCGGCAGCACGACGGTGATCCGCCGCGCCGACGCGCCGCGCGCCGCGTCGCACATCAACAGCAGCTCCACGAGGTGTTCTTGAACCGGTTTGACGAGCGGCTGCACCAGGAACACGTCCCGTTCCCGGCAGTTGGCCTGGAGCTGCACCTCCAGGCAGTCGTTCGCGAACCTGCTGACCTGGGTCGGGCGCAGGGGAACACCGAGGTGGGCGCAGACTTCCGCGGCGAGTTCGGGGTGGGCGCTGCCGGAGAAGACGGCTATGTCTCGCACGATCGGCTCCTAAGGGGCTCTGATGATCATGTCGGGGGCTCTCATGGTAGGGGTGTTCGAGGGGCGATTGGAGAGGGCGATGGGGGTGTGCGCAGGTCGTGGGCGGGCCGGGGG
>NZ_LIRL01000054.1 GCF_001419795.1 Streptomyces niveiscabiei | reverse complement strand
GGACGGTGCCGCGCCGCGCACGCCGAGGACCCCACCCCGTGCGCGGCGCGGCACCGTCCCGCCGGGGCGGGGGTCGGCACGGTCACCACCAGCCGGAGGACTTCTTGGCGGCGTTGGCCTGGGCGTGCTCGGTGAGGATGCGCTGACGCGCCTTCTCCAGCGCGGCCAGTTCCGTGTTCAGACGGCTCTGCACCGAGACGAGCAGCGTGTCCAGGCGCTGCTCCTGACGGCCGGTGTCCTTGCCCCGCATCACGCGGTACGAGCCCCCGGCGAGGGCCCGCAGAACCGCCCGCTTCTCGGGGCCGGTCAGCGGCCACATCTCCTCGTTGCGGACCGCTTCCAGCTTGCGCCGCGTCGACTCGATCTCACGGTCGACGCGCTTCGTGTCGGGCTTGCCCATGACTCAAGTCCCCTTCAGGGAATCGGAGTTGAAGGTGTCGGGGGTGGCAGGGAAGGCGCAGGGCACGCACGCCCCGAGGGTGGGCGGGATGACGTACCCGGCATCGGTGCCGCACTCGGGGCAGGTACGGCGGGCACGCATCATCGCGGCGTGCGCCTCCCACATGCCGGGGGTCATCGGCCGCACGGGGCGGGCGAGGTCGACCCGGTACAGGTAGGCGACCAGCGGCGGGCGTCGGCGGCGCGGGCGTTCGAGCTGAGCGGCGACGTCCTGTCCGCCGGGCCGCAGCCCGACCGCCCGCAACTGGCGGCGGGTGGCGTAGCCGTCCGGGGCGAGATGCCACCGGTACACCGGCAGCGTCCCCATCAGGCGACGCGCTTCCAGGCCGCGCGCAGGCGGACTTCGGACGCGGCGTGCCCGGCGGCACGGAACCGTGCGGCCATCTCGCGGTAGGACAGGGCGGGGGTCTCGCTGAGACGGATCGCGTCGACCAGCGCGTCGAGCGCGTCATCCGTCAGCGCCGGGCCCGCTTCCAGGGCGGGCACGGGGTCGGTGGGTCCCCAGACGGGGAGTTCCCAGCGGGGTGTGACGCCGGGTGTGACGGGGGTCGTCACGCTGGTCAGCGCCCTGCCGGTGCCCTCGCCCTTGCGGGCCGTCTCCAGCGTCGACCACGCCCCGGCGAGCGTGCGGGCGGTCCGGGCCTGAACGCGTGCGACGCGTGACCCCGCCGCCGTCACGGCCTCAAGGCGGGTCTCCTCGGTGGACGCTTCGGCCCGCAGCCGGGCGCGTGCCACGGCGGCTTCGTCGCGGGCTTCCTGCCGGATACCCGCGATGGTGTCCAGGGCGGCGGGGGTGAGCGCGGTGCGCTCCCACAGCCCGTGGACCAGCCACAGCAGTTTGGCGCCGACCGGCAGCCAGGCGACCGCGAGCCACGCGCCGACGTACGAGTCGGAGGTGAGCGCGTGCGCGACCAGGACCCCGGTCGCGACCAGCCCGAACCCCCACCCGATCCCGGTCACCACACGGCTGTGGTCGCCCTGCGCGGCGAGGCGGCGTTCGTAGGAGAGGGTCGCCAGCCAGCCCCCGTCGATGCCCGCGCCGACGACCAGTGCGACCGGCCACGGCATCGCCGACCCCAGCCACATCACCACCACGGCGAGGGTGAGGACCATCGACACGGCCGTCATGCCGACGGCCGGCAGTCCCGTACGGGCCTTCACCGCGCACCCCCGTCGTACGTCCACGGGGTGTAGGTCACGGGCATGTCCGCCGTACTGGCCCGCAGCGCCTCGGCCGACGTACCGACGTTGTGGCCGTTCTCCAGGACACAGGCCAGGATCACCCGGGTGCTGATGGAACGCTGCTGCAACAACTTGGCGTACGCGCGTTCGTCCGCGTCGGTCAGGCCCGGCAGGGGAATGTCCAGCGCGTCATGGACCGCCCGCAGCAACGCCCCGACCGGGTTGGGCAGGGAAGTGAGCTGTACGTCCGTCCCGCTCACAGCGCGCCCCCGATCCCGGCGAGCAGACCGGCCACGGCCAGCAGCGCGCACCCGACGCCCATGACGTCGATCGCGCGGCGCAGGCACGTGAACTTCACGACCGCCAGTCGCGACAGACCAGCGACGTCCGCCGCCATGTCCCGCGCGGCGAAGTGGGTGGTGATCTCCTCACCGGTCAGGGTCGCCCACAACGGGAACCCCTGACGGCCGCGCAGGTTCGGACGCGTCGACCGCAGCAGCAGCCCCGCCGCCGCAACCAGCAACGTGACCCCGAACCCGCCGACGACGTAGGCGGGGAGGGTGAGGGGGACGTCCTTGGCGACCGTCCACACACCCGCCAGGACCGCGCCGACGAACGCCAGCAACAGCCCGGTCTTGGTGTCCGTCCGCGTGATCTCCGCCTTCACCTCGGCGTGCGCGGCCTCAACGGCCTTCACAGCCGCACCGGGCTCCGGGGCGTTCATGCGGCACCGCCCGGAACCGTCGCGCCGGCGGTGCGGTTGACCAGCGCGACCCGCGCGGCCAGCGCCCGACGGCGGGCCCGGCGGATACGCCGCACGTCCAGCTCGGACGGCGCGCGGTCCAACACCATGATCTGCGCGTCCAACAGGTCGACGTCCGCCAGGATCACGGGCATCTCGACCTCGACCGCGTCCAACTCGGCGGCGGTCGGCTCGATCCAGTCCTCGAACGCCGTGACGGCGTCCGCAACGGTCACAATGGTGTTCATCGGGTCGTGGTTCCTTCCAGGGTTGAACGGCTCGAACAGCACCCCCGGAGGGCCAACTCCGGGGGTGCGCGCCGTTGAAAGAAGGGGCCGCACAGCGATGTGTGCGGCGCGGTCGTCGGTGACGGCCGCAGTGCCCCGGGCCCGATCCGATCGGGCGCCCTCGCGGCGGGATGCCGGGGCCGTGGTGCGGGAAACGGTCAGCGACCGAAGGTCAGCCGGATGCCGCCGGTGTTGTCACCGTCGACGACGGTCGTGTTCGAGCCGGTGATGATCACCGGGTTGTCGGACGTGGGGTTGATCTGCTGTCCGCCACCGAGGTTGAGCGGGCCGTCGGCGGACTCGATGACGGTCTTGGCCATGTTCTTGATGTCCTCGTTGCTGAGCGCCACGGGAGATCTCCTGTTCGGGTCAAAGGGCCGGCCGGTGGTGGCCGGAGTGCCCCCGCCGGGAGTCGAACCCGGCATCACGACCATCGGGGCTGTCATGGCTTGGACAAGATCAGGCGTAGACGTAGCGGGCGCCGGCCTCGCGCAGCGCGGTGTGGGCCTTGCGCGCCCGCAGACCCGCCGCGTCCAACTCGCCTTCCGGCGCGTCACCGACGGCCATCGCGGCGTTCACCGCGTCCTGCGCCAGCGTCAGAAGCTCCGCGTCGCGGGTGACCATGTGCAGCGTGTCCATCGCCGACGTCACCGCCGAGCGGGCCGCGTACCGCGCGCTGCGGGCCTCCGGGGTGTCCTCACGGCCTTCACGCCGGGCGGCGATCTTCAGGTACTGCTGTTCACGATGACCGACCAACGCGGCCAGCAGCGCCGGAACCGCACCCGCCAGCGCCTCACGACGCCGTTCCGCGAGCGCCGCACGCGCCGTACGAGCGGCCGTCAGATGCTGCATCAGCCCCGCGACGACCGTTCCCGCGAGCGTCCCGAACACAGCGATGAGCGTTGCGAACATGTCTGAACTCCCAAGGTCAGAAGGGGTGTTCCAGCTCCCCCACCCGCCCGTGCCACCGGCACGCCGAAGGCGTGGACAGCACGGGCGGGAGAGGCAACCGGCGCAGCGATAGCCGCTGCGAGGACGGTTGAAGAGGTGGACCGGATCGGCCGTGAGCGCGCGTTGGGCTCACGGACCCGGGTGGAGCACTGGCGCCGCCGGCCGGTCCAACACGGCGACACCCGGATACGTCGTCGACTCATGCCGACCTCCCGCAGATAGCAGGAACAACAGGGCACGGCCCATGCCGTGCGGTCCGCCTTTTCGACTCGGGGAGACGGGGCCCACCTATGCAGTTCTCAAACAACCAGCGCTTCCCTCGTACTCACCCCCTGACGAGGGCTTTCCTACGGGCGACACATGTACGGGTAGCCCGTACGTGACATAACCTCCGACTTGTCTGGAGGAGTGCCGTGACATGAGATTGCCCGACGGTGGCTTTGAGAGTCAAGCCCCCTGGTCTAACTTGTACGGAGGAGTTGGAGAAGGAGAGATGCGATGCCTATGCGACGTGGCATGACCAAGTCCCAGGAAGTGGCCTACGACCTGCGGGAACAGATCCTCTCCGGCGAGTTGGGCGGCGGCGAGGCGCTTCCCAGTGAGTCGAAGATGATGAGCCAGTACGGCTACAGCCGCGAGACGATCCGGGCCGGTGTGCGGCTTCTGATCGAGGAAGGGTTGGTCGTCACCGGGCAGGGCCAGGGGAAGTACGTCCGTGAGGACTACCCGCCGGTCGTGTGGAACTGGACGACCCTGGAAAGCCGGAGTCGTCACTCCAACGCGGTCGAAGGTCAGACCGCCGGCGACCAGTGGGCGAGCGCCGTCGCGGAGGAAGGGAAGACTCCCCGACAGGACATCACCGTCTCCATCGTGGAACCCCCGCCCCACGTGCGCGAATGCCTCGCGCTCCCGGAAAACGGTTTGGCCGTGGCGCGGAAGCGCATCCGTTACGTGGACAACCGGCCCTACGCTCTCGCAGACTCCTACTTCCCTCAGGAACTGGTCGTCGGGACACCCCTGATGGAACCCCGCGACGTCTCGGCACCCGGCGGCATACTCGCGTCGGTTGGGCTCGTACAGGCCAAGTACCGAGATGAGATCTCAGTCCGAATGCCCAACCGGCAAGAGGCGGAAATCCTTGCTCTACCAGCGGCAACACCGATCGCAGAGCACACCAGAACGGGCTATGACGCGGATGGTCGCCCCCTCCGCTGCATGGTCACCATCCTCCCCGGAGACAGGCACAAGATCCTCTATGAAGTCAGCACGGACTGAGTACCTTCGACCAGCGGCAACGGGGGACATTCCCGCCTTGATGGCTCTGCGCACAGAGGCGGAAGCGTGGTTGCGCACCAAAGACACCGACCAGTGGAGCGACCCTGAAACAGGGGACCGCGCCATCGCGAAGTGGCACAAGAACATAGACGAGGGGCGCGCGTGGGTCGTCGTCGACGGCGACGGCCAGGCGCTCGCGACCGTAAGTCGAGGCCAGGTCGACCGCGACTTCTGGACGGACGACGACCGGCCCGAATCGGCGCTCTACATGTACAAGCTGATCGTGTCGCGCGGCGCTTCCGGTCGGCATCTCGGCACGCGGGTCATCGACTGGATGTCCCGCCTCGCGGAGTTGGAGGGGCGGTCCTGGGTGCGCATCGACACGTGGCGCACGAACACGGAGCTGCACGCGTACTACGAGCGATTGGGCTTCAAGCACGTCCGCACCGAGGCGCCATCCCACCGGCTTTCGGGATGGCTGGCTCAGCGCCCGGCGGGCGAGCTGGCCATGCCGGACGACCTCTTGGACGTACACCCCGATTACCGGTGGCACGGAAACGTGGCCGGACGGAACGGAGACGCCACCTCGTGAGAGTCGACGTGCAGGTCAGAGCGGGTACGCTCCGTCTCAGTTTCCGTCTCATTCACCCCCGTCCGGAGCCGTTCACGGCGGTCCGCGCGCCACGCGCGAGTACGGGCGTGAACGGCCCTGAACAGCGACGGATCATGCTCTGACCAGGTCCAACAGACTTGGAAAGCGTGTTGGGGGCAACCCCTCACGAGTTCGAATCTCGTATCCTCCGCCAGTGCCTCACCGGGCACGTTGTCGAAGGGCCCCACCGCTCGCGGTGGGGCCCTTCGACGTGCCTCAGCCTTCGTTGTCCTGGTTTCTGTCCACAGCGGTATTACCGGAGCCCTCAGACGGAGGGCAGGATCTCGGGCATGAGGATTCTGGTCATGGGCGGTACGTGGTTCCTGGGCAAGAGCGTCGTGGAGGAGGCCCTGCGTCGCGGCTGGGACGTGACGGCGTTCAACCGTGGCCGGTCCGGGCAGGACGTGCCGGGGGTACGTTCGGTGCGGGGCGACCGTACCGAGGTTGCGGATCTCGACCGGCTGGCCGGACACGGCCCGTGGGACGCCGTGATCGACACGTCGAGTTCCGAGCTCGCGCCGCGTGACGTACGTCTGGACGCGCAGGCTCTGCGGGATGTGGCCTCCCGGTGGGTGCATGTTTCCACCGTTTCGGTGTACGCGGGGTGGCCGCACCGGACGCTGACCGAGTCGTCGGAGGTGCTGGAGTGTCCGCCGGACGCGGACGCCTCCTTCGGCTATACCGGCGCGGACGGCTCGCCCACCAAGTACGGGTTCCAGAAGGCCGGTGGGGAACGGGCGGTCAGTGAGGCGTTCGGCGAGCGGGCGGTGTTTCTGCGGCCGGGGATCATCCTCGGGCCGGGTGAGTACGTGGGGCGGTTGCCGTGGTGGCTGAACCGGGCCGACCGGGGCGGGCCGGTGCTGGCTCCGGCGCCGGCCTCGCGGGTCATCCAGCCGGTCGACGTACGCGACGTCGCGGTGTTCGCCGTGGACCAGGCGGCTGCCGCTACCGGCGGCGCCTACAACGTGGCCCATCCCGAGGGGCTGAGCTTCGGGGACTTCCTGCTCGCCTGCCTCGACGTCACCGGGTCGGACGGTCGTCCGGTGTGGGTGGAACCGGAAGTGCTCGTCTCGCACGCGGTCCGGCAGTGGACCGAACTGCCGCTGTGGCGTACGCACGCGGGGGTGTGGTCGGTGGATTCAGGCCGGGCGGTGGCGGCCGGGCTGCGGTGCAGGCCGCTCACCGAGACGATCGCGGACACCTGGGCGTGGTTGCGGGGCGACGGCCGTCCCGTGGACCATCCCCGCTGGGCGGAACACGGCCTCGCGCCCGAGAAGGAGGCCGAGATTCTCGCTTCCCTGACGTTCGCGCCGTAAGACGGGTCAGCTCTCCAGCGCAGCCACGGCGCCGGCTCCGAGCTGGTGCTGTGCGGCAAGGCGGCTGAAGTGTTCCAGCCGCTCGCTGATCTCGTCGGCGAGCGGTGTCCGGCGGAAACGTTCGTCGGCCAGTTGGCGGCGGACGCGCGCGGTGCGAGTCAGGAGGCCGGTGGCACGCTGCTCACCGGGCACGATCCAGACGCGGTCGAGGGCATCGGCAGCGCCGTCGAGGTCTCCGCTCAGCAGGCGGGCCGCGGCGAGGTCCGCAGCCGCTCCGCCCACCACGCGCGCGGAGCGCAGTGCCTCGGGTTTGGCGGTCACCAGGTCGAGGGCGGTGCGGGCCGCGGCCTCGGCCTGCTCTCCGTCGCCGAGCAGGAGGCAGGTGGAGCTGTTGGACATGGCCAGCCGCTCGTCGGTGAACCCGAACTCCCCTCCAACGCCGTCGTGGAGGTCGTCGAACTCCCCTCGTCCCTCCCCGCGAGAGGCGTCAAGCGCTCGCCGGGCCGACGTCGCGTCGCCCCGGTGACCGTGGGCGCGTGCTTCGATAGCAGCCAGACGACGGTGCGCGACATCGCCGAGCCCGGTGAACATCTGCGCCCGCTGGGCGATCTGCGCCGCCTCGGCGGGGCGCCCCGAGAAGTAGGCGATGTAGGCGAGGGCGCCTCCGGCGAAGGCCCGCAGCGGTGTGAAGCGGGCGGTCTCGCCGTACAGCGCGGCTGCACGGGCGAGCCGGGTGGAGCCGTCGAGGGAGCCGAGGTCGAAGGCTGCGGCGGACAGCAGCGCGCAGGCTTGGCCGGCGATGATCAGCAGGTCCTCCTGCTGGGCGGGTACCTGGGTGCGGTCCCGGTGCTGTTCGGCTTCCTCCCTGAGCCTGCGTGCCGTCTGGAGGACTTCGAACGCCGAGTATGAGTGGTAGCGGCGGGCGAGTTCGGCGACATCGTCGCGCAGTTGGTCGAGGGTGGTGTCGGAGATGGACGCCGAGGCGGCGGCGCCGGCCTCGCTGGATGCGTCGCGTGCGGTCATGTCGATCTCGTCCTTCAGGCTGAACGCGGGTGCGGGTGACTCGGGTGAGGGCGGCGGCTGGAACAGGGCGGCGGCGCTGACACCGAACATCTCCTCCAGCACCCGGCAGGCGTCCGGTCCAGGCAGAGTGCGGATGGTTCCCGCGGTCCACCGGCGGAACTGTGCCTCGGAGATCGTCGGGTTCGCGGTGCCCTTCTTGACCACCTTCTCGGCGGTGCGGCCGAAATGGGCCACGAAGTCGCCGTAGCGCCAGTGGCGTTGGGCCACCAAGGACTTGAGCAGCGTCCTGGGACGTTCATCCATCGTCGGCCCCTCTCGGCCAAAGAAGACCACTGACCACCTGCCGCCGCCCTTGCGGGCCTGCGAAATCCCCCGCAGGTAAAGAGATCCCGCCACCCGTCGCGCACGCAACACTCCCGGCGCAGAAGACACTTCGACGCTACCCGCACGCGATGTCTCTCCCCCGGAAGAGCACCGGACGCTACCCGCTGGGCCATGGCGAAGACATCCGCACCGACCCCAATCTGTTCGCCATCACCGAGCACGAGGACATCAACACCACCGAGGCACATGGGGTTTGAGGCTCTGCTCAGTCTTGTCCGTCTCTTCCCCCGGGAGTCTCGCCATGATGCAGGAAAGCCCTCCACCTGCTCTTCAGGGAGAGACGACCAGCGGTGTCCTCCGAGCGATCGCCGTCGCCTTGGAGCCCGATCCGCAAGCGGCGGCGAGGGCCCGCAGGACGGCACTCGACACCCTGACGTCATGGGGTCTGCACAGCCTGGCCGACGACCTGACCCTGATCGTGTCCGAGCTGGTGGCCAACGCCGCGCAGCACGGCGAGGGGACCATCGTGATGGTCCTGCGGCAGCGTGGAGACGTGGTCCTCGTCGAGGTGGCCGACGCTTCCCCTGGGCTGCCGGTCACGTGTGTGCAGTCCGACGAGAGCGAGTCGGGCCGAGGGTTAGCACTGGTCGAAGCCCTCTCGGACGACTGGGGATGCCGTGCGCGAGCGCGCCGCAGTGGTAAGTGGGTGTGGTGCAGCCGCTCGTTGAGTTCCAGAGCCGCCGCACACGTCGGCCGCCCCGCTTCTCTGGAAGCCGTGCCGTGACCGCTTCCGCGAGAACCGCCTTCCGGCGAACCGAAGACCCGCCACGGCTCCCGTACCCGTCACCCGGGAGCCCGAACCGAGCCGAGAAAGAGAGAGGCCGTGAACAACGTCCCCGTCACGATCACCCACCCCGAGGAATCCCCTGGGGCGGAGCAGCAGTCGCGTGACGCGATGGTCCGGGAGCTGATCGAGCTCGGCGCTGCCCGCAGCCCGCAGGTCGTCGCGGCGTTCCGCAAGGTCCCCCGGCACCTGGCCACCCCGGAACTGGGCCTGGCGACGGCCTACCAGACGGAGTTCGCCGCGATCACGAAGAAGGACGCCGACGGGGTGGCGATCAGCTCGGTGTCCGCCGCCCGCATCCAGGCCATGCAGCTCGAACAGGCCGACCTCCGTGCCGGTATGCGGGTGCTGGAGATCGGTTCGGGCGGCGTCAACGCCGCCTACCTCGCGGAGATCGTCGGCCCCACCGGCCGGGTCGTCACGCTGGACATCGACCCTGACGTGACCGAGGCCGCCCGGCGGTTCCTCACCGAGGCCGGTTACGGCCGGCAGGTCCGCGTCGTCACCGCCGACGGCGAGTACGGCTGGGCCGAGGACGCCCCGTACGACCGCATCGTCGTCACCGTCCAGGCCGCCGACGTCCCGCCCGCCTGGACCGGCCAGCTTGCCGAAGGCGGACGGCTCGTCGTGCCGCTGCGGATGCGCGGCATGACCCGTGCCGTCGCGCTCGTCCGGCGCGGCGACCGGCTCGTCAGCGACAGTGTCGAACTGTGCGGCTTCGTGCCCATGCAGGGAGCCGGCGAGAACCGCGTCAGCCTGGTCCTCCTCCACGACACCGAGGGCGAGGAAGTCGGGCTGCGCCTGGACGGTCACGCGGAACCAGACGCCGACGCGCTGCGCACCGCCCTGCGCAGCCCCCGCACCGACGTCTGGTCCGGGGTGACGCTCGCGGGCGATGAGTCCAACGAGCACCTGGACCTGTGGCTGACGACCGCGCTGGACAACCTGCCGCTCCTGGCCGCGACACCGGCCGCCCGTGAACGCGGCCTGGTCGCCTCGGCGTCCCCGCTCGGCGTGCCCACGCTCGTCGACGGCGACAGCTTCGCCTACCGCACGGTGCGACGCACCGAGGACCCGGACCGGTTCGAGCTCGGTGCCGTCGGCCACGGACCGCGGGGCCGGAAGGTTGCCGAGCGCCTGGTCGAGGAGATCCAGAACTGGGATCACGGACACCGCGCGGACCGCGCGCGGGTCGAGATCCACCCGGCGAGCACTCCGGAGGCACGGCTTCCCGCAGGCCGCGTCGTCGACCGGCCGCACACGCGGGTCCTGATCACCTGGCCGTAGCGCGCAGAGCGTTCACCGGCCAGGGAGGCAACAGCACGTCCCACTCACTCGTACAGGAGGAATTCGACATGCCACAGCAGGGCACCTTCGCGCTCAAGGCCGCCACCGACTTCGTGGCCGGCGCCGACGCGGACTTCGACCTCGACATCGAGACCATCGCATCCGTCCCGGTCGTCCCCGGTCTTCTGAACGACACCGGCGACGGCTGCGGCTCGACCTGTCAGTCCGCCTGCGCCAACAGCACCTGCGTCAGCGGCTGACCAGCCGGTGTGGTGAGGGGCAGGCCCCGTCCCTCACCACACCGTCCCTCACCACCAGGAACACGAAGGAGGCAGAGCGATGTACCGAGCCGTTGACGCGATCCTGATCAGAGCAGCCGCGCAACCCCTCACGGCCCCGCTGCCTCCCTGGCCCGACCTGAACGGCAACACCGCTGCGGACGTGGAGCGCTGGCGGGAGTGGATCGGCGAGATCTGGGCGGACGACGCCACGTCGGCGGCCGTCGAGGTCGCCAGTCCCCTGCTCGCCGAGGCCGTGCGCGGCGTACTCGATCACCGTGCCCATAGACCCCGGACGGTCCGGCGCACCGTCGTTTCCCTGGTGCGCTATCTGCTGCGAATGCGGCACCGTGCCACCCCCTTCGGCCTGTTCGCCGGTCCCGCGCCCGCCCGTCTCGGCGACCGGACCCGAGCCCACTGGGGCACCCGGCATCAGGTTTTCGCCCGTGCGGACGCCGAGTGGCTCGCCGAGGTCGTCACCGCGTTGGAGGGGAATCCCGACCTGCTCCGGCGTCTGCCGGTCGTCGCCGACAGGACCCACGTCGTACGGGGCACCAAGATCGCCGTACCTCATCAGCCGGGAAAAGACGGGCCTGCCGAGGTGATCCTCCGGCGCACTCCGGCTGCCGAGGAAGTGATCCGGCTCTCCCGCACGCCGATCACGGTCGAAGACATCGTCGCCAAACTTCGCGCCGGGTATCCCGACGCCAGTGTCTCCGCGATCGAGGACATGGTGCGTGGTCTCGTCGTCCACGGCATCCTTTTCACCGCCTTGCGGGCGCCCATGACCTGTGACGACGCGCTCGGCCACCTCGTCGCCCAGCTCGACGTCGTGGAAGCGCGCGAGACAGCCGACCGGCTCCGGCGCGTCCACGATCTCCTGAACCGGCACGACACCGCACCGCCCGACCAGCAGCGGACGATCCGCGCGGAGGCCACCCGGCGGATGACCGCGATGACGGGCGTGACCGAGCGGACCCTGGTCGTGAATCTGCGCCCCGACTGCGACGTCGTCCTGCCCACTGCGGTCGCCCGTGAAGCGGAACGAGCCCTTGAGGTCATGGCCCGCATCTCGCCGTATCCAGCTGGGCCACCGGCCTGGCAGGACTACCGCGCCCGCTTCCTGGAGCGCTACAGCATGAGCGCCCTCGTACCCGTCCGCGACCTCACCGACCCCGACATCGGCCTCGGTTTCCCGGCCGGCTACCGAGGTTCGGTCCTCGACCGACCCGTCCGGGCCACCACTGTCCGGGACGAGCATCTCCTCGCGCTCGCCCAGGACGCCGCCGTCCGCCATGTGCGCGAGGTCGTGCTGACGGAAGACGACCTCGCCGCGCTCTCCGTCGGCGACGTCCGACAGGTCCCCGCTCACGTCGAGCTGTGCTTCACCGTGCTCGCCCCCTCGCTCGACGCCTTGCGGCAGGGCAGGTTCAGGCTGAGCCTCGCAGGGCTGTCCCAGTCGGCCGGCACCACGACCGGCCGCTTCCTGACCATGCTGGAGCCCGCCGACCGCGACCGCATGACAGCCGCGTACGCGGCCCTGCCCACGCTCACCGCCACCGCCGAACGTGCCCAGATCTCCAGCCCACCGCTACGCCTGCGCACCCAGAACGTCAGCAGGGCACCCGCTGTCGTCCCACGCCTGATCTCGCTGGGCGAGCACGATCCGGCCGCCACGCTCGACCTGGACGACCTCGCCGTGACGGCGGACTCCCAGCGGCTCTGCCTCGTGTCGCTGTCCACCGGAGAGTTCATCGAGCCGTCGGTGCTGAACGCGGTCGAACTCACCAACGCCACCCACCCGTTGGTCCGCTTCCTCACCGAGGTACATCGTTCCCACGCCGCCGTACTGGCCCCCTTCGTCTGGGGAGCGGCCGAACGCCTGCCGTTCCTGCCCGAGATCCGCTCCGGCCGCACGGTTCTCTCGCCCGCCCGCTGGCACCTGCGCTCACTCGGCGACGGACTCGACTGGCTGCGCCGCTTCACCGACTGGCGCTGCCGCTACGGCGTACCCC
The DNA here is from genome assembly GCF_001419795.1 of Streptomyces niveiscabiei. GTDB lineage: Bacteria > Actinomycetota > Actinomycetes > Streptomycetales > Streptomycetaceae > Streptomyces > Streptomyces niveiscabiei. The sequence continues at coordinate 16,558 of NZ_LIRL01000054.1, read as the reverse complement.
GTTCGGTCTTCCTCGGCTCCGACGACCAACGCCTCCGGCTCGACCTGGACCACCTCACTCACCAGCAGTTGCTGCGCATGGAGCTGGCCCGCACCGGCACGGTGACCCTGCACGAGGCACCCGAGGAAGAGGCGTACGGCTGGCTGGGCCGCACCCACGAGATCACCATGCCGTTCGCCTCCGGCCTGCCCCCGGCGAACCGCCCCACACCGGCGTCGACGGTCTTGCGCCGGAACGCCGGACGGCTGCCCGGCGCCTCGCCCTGGGCCTACCTGAAGGTCTACTGCCACCCCGAACGCACCCCGGAGATCCTGACCACGAACCTGCCCGACCTGTTCCAGGGCTGGGAAGGCGACGAGCCGCAGTGGTGGTTCACGCGATACGACGACACCGGCACCCACCTGCGGCTACGGCTTCGTCTGCCTCACGACTTCGGGAGCGTCGCGCGGCACGTCAGCGGCTGGGCGGCGGCGCTCCGTGACACCGGGCTGGTCAGCCGTATCCAGTGGGACACCGACGAGCCCGAGACCGGCCGTTACGGCACCGGGCGGGTACTGGAAGCAGCAGAGCTAGTCTTCGCCGCCGACTCCGCTGCCGCCGTCGCCCAACTGTCCCTCGGCGTACCGCCGAGCCTGCGTCCCGCCGTGACGGCGGCGAGTTTCACGGACATGGCCGCCGCCTTCACCGGCAGCCAGGCCGCCGGGAATCGCTGGCTGATCGAGCGGTTCCCGAAAGCCGAGGGCACGACTGTGCCGCGCCCCGTCCAGGAGCAGGCAGTCCGTCTGTCCGCTCCGGACGACGACTTCGCCGCCCTGCGCGCGCTCCCGGGCGGGGAGCGCGTGGTCGCCGCCTGGGCGTATCGCCGCGCCGCCTTGGGGAGCTACCGAACCGCGCTCGACGACTGCGGTACCGACTCGGTCGGAGTCCTGCCGTCCCTGCTGCACATGCACCACAACCGGGCCGCCGGCATCGACCCCGACGGCGAGGCCACTTGCCGCCGCCTGGCTCGCGCCGCCGCCTTGTCGTGGGCGACACGCGCCGAAGGAGGACAGTGATGACCGCATTCCGGCAGTCCCTCGCCCATGGCCCACTCGGCATCGTCCTGCACCACATCGAACTCGCTCACCACGGCGCCGGCTCCTGGCAAGCCGTTCACAGCCGACTCGCCGCCACCGGCCCTCTCATCGACGGTGACGAGGCGAGCCTGTTCCTCGGCGCTCCGGCGATGGCGTACGTCCTGCACCAGGCTGCCGCCGACAGCGATCGCTACACGGGTGCTGTGCACGCGCTCGCCCGGATCGTCGCCGAGCACACCCGGCGTCGGCTCACGGCGGCCCACGCACGCATCGACCGTGGCGAGCCGACAAGTTTCGCCGAGTACGACCTGTTCCGTGGTCTGACCGGGCTCGGTGTTCTCCTCCTTCGACGCGGTGACAGCCAAGCCGACGTGCTGAGAGGGGTCCTGGAGTACCTGGTGCGCCTGACCGAGCCGCTTCCCGATACCCGCCTGGGCTGGTGGGTGGCCCACAGCCCCGCAAAACTCGGCTCACCCACCCCAGGCGGCCACGCCAACGCCGGACTCGCCCACGGCATCACCGGCCCATTGGCCCTTCTCGCGCTCGCCGAGCTGCGCGGCGTCACCGTGCCTGACCAGGAGGAGGCCATGCGGCGGATCTGCCGGTGGCTGGACCGGATACGGGTGAGCGACCGTCAGAAAGTTCACTGGCCGCGATGGACAACCGCGACCACGGCGGTCCACCAGCACTCAGACACGCCGTCCTGGTGCTACGGCACTCCCGGACTCGTCCGTGCTCAGCAACTCGCGGCCCTGGCCCTGGGCGACCCAGACCGCAAGCGCATGGCCGAACGGGCTCTCCTGTCCGGCCTGGCCGACACCCACCAGCTCGACAGGCTCACCGGTCAGGGGCTGTGCCACGGCGTCGGCGGTCTTCTGCGGACTGTCCAACGCGTCGCCCAGGACGCTGACGATCCCGCCGCCTTCACCAGGTTCCTTCCGCAGCTCAGCGAGCGTTTCCTCGCCGCCGGGGTGCCAGCAGAGGCGGGCTTCCTCGAAGGGGCGGCCGGAGCCGCGCTGGCCTTCGAAGGGGTCAAGACGGACGAGGCTCCGGGCGGTGACTGGGATGCCTGTCTGCTCCTCGTCTGACACGGGCCGCGAGGGGAGGAGAACGGATGGACCCGCACGACAGCGAAACGGCTGAGCAAGCCGTCCTCGCCGTCCTGGCCGGAACGCCGGTCGAGGAGGTCTGCGCCCGGCTGGGCTCGTCACCGGCCCGGCTGGCCGAAGCCGTCGAGGTGTACCGGGCCGCTGGACGGGCAGCGCTCGGCGCACGGTCGGCGTCCTCAGACTGGCAGCAGGTGAACATCGAGTTCACCGACTACCCGACCGCTCAATCCGCCTTCCTCACCTACTTGTTGACGTCTCTCCGTGCAGCGTGTGCGGCGGGGGAGATCGGTGCTTGGTGGTTCGTCCGCAAGTTCCCCTGTTGGCGGCTCCGTCTGGCTCATGGGCCACGGTCGTCGGCCGAGTGCACGTCGGAGCCACTTCGTGAAGCTCTCGACAGCGCAGTCTCGTGGGGTGTGGTGAGACGGTGGTGGCCGTCGCCGTACGAGGCCGAGACAGTGGCCTTCGGCGGGGCTGACGGGATGAGGATCGCCCACGACTTGTTCCACGCGGACAGCGTGGGAGTACTCGACTACCTGGGTGGCTCGGTGTCAGAAGGCAGCGTCCCGCTCGACGCCAAGGCGACCTCGCTGATCATTACCAGCCTGTTCCTGCGCGCCGCCGGTCAGGAGTGGAGCGAGCAGGGGGACGTATGGGCGCGGGTCGAGGCCAAGCGCCTGCTGCCTGATGATGTCCCGTTGGAGCGGGTGACGGCCATGACCGGCGCGGTGCGTGAACTCCTGGCCGCCGATACCATGTCCGCCTTCGCTGTCGGCAACTCACTCGCCCCTCTGGCCAGTTGGGCCGACGCGATGAAGCACGGCGGCCAGAGCCTCGGGAACGCCGGCCGCGAAGGGCGGCTCGCGCTCGGCACACGGAGCATCCTCGCCCGGCACATCCTCTTCCACTGGAACCGCATGGGCTTCACGACGCACCAGCAGGCGATTTGGGCACGGGCGGCTCGGGAGGCCATCATCGGAGGCTAGCCCGTCACGACGAGACCCGTTCAAGGACCGACCATGGTGCATGAACTGATCGCCATTTGCGACGTATGTAAACAAGCCGTGGCCGACGGTGGAGGCAGCCTCTGGGTGGACATGGCAGAAGTCGAGCGGTGCTCCACCCACACCCGTGCGTGGGAGATCCTCGAAACCAGGCAAGAAGCACCCGGAATCCAGTCTTTCGACGCGGCAAGCCTGATGTCGTACCCCGAAGCAGCCCGTTGGCAAGTGCACCACACAGCGTGCGACCCCTCACCCGACGCGAACACGTACGCCGTCGAAGTACACCGTTGCCGAAGCTGGGCGGACCTCGTCCTCTGGACTGCGCACCTGATGGGAAAGGCATGGCTCCAGTACACCGACTGGGAGAACCTTCTCCAAGAGGCGGCCGAGGCGACCGGAAAACGAATCACACCGACCGTGCCGCCCAGGGTTCACTGGTAGGTCGTCCACATCCCGAAGACGGCGGTACCCAGGGAGGGACACCGTACGGGCAAGAACCCGGATGACGTTCGCCACGAGAAGCGCATCGTCTGGACCGAGGACATCGACAAAATCGACTACGTACGCGAATCCCTCACCGCCGAGGCCGGTCAGGACGTACCCGTCCCCCGCCGGACCCCCGTACGAACATTTGGTTAGAGGGGCGCCTTATACACGACCGCTCCCGCCGTCACCACGGCCGAGCCGGCCAGCGGGGGTGCACCACCGGCAGTTCATGTCCTGGCGAGGTTCCTGCAGGTCACGCTGGCGAGTACGGGGGCGATGAATGACAGCGGCGTGATCGTGGTCGTCATCATGCAGGCCGGTGGCAGCCAGGACGAAGTGGTTGAGGGCCTCGGCAGCTGCAAGGGTGTTGAGCGTGATGACGCTGGGCGACGGGACACCGGGAACGTAGCGGGCAGCGTCCCGTTCGGACTTGGGGTGCATGTCAATCGCGAGCTGAGTGGAGTCGATGAGCCGGTTGCACCACAGGCAACCGTCGCCGGGGAGCATGATCCGGGTGGCGGTATGGATCTGGCCGACGTTGCCAGCGGAATCAACAGGGATCTTGACGCCTACTTGGACGCCTGGGATGAGGAACTGCTGAACGGCTGCGTTGACCCAGTGGCGGGCAGATGCGCTGTCAGCGGCAAGGAAAATCCAGTCGCAGAGCGCCAGTTCTTTGAGGGCCTCGGGGTGCTCCACGCGTGTGGCCTTGGAGATCAGACGAATGCGGGCATTGGCACACTGCGCGTTCCGGGCCGCAAGGTCGGTCTTGAGCCGACCGACGTCGTCCTTTCCGGCAGCTACGAGGCGAGGCAAGTTGGTGGCTTCGACGGTGTCGTCGTCGATAAGGACGAGCGTGCCAACCCCCAGGCGGGCCAGTTCTTCGACAAGGATGCTGCCGACACCCCCCAGACCGACGACTGCAACTCGGAGCCTGTTCAGCGTCTCCTGCCCGACGTCGCCCAGGAGCCGGGCCTGTCGATCGTGCTCCGGCTCGACAGGCGTGGCAGTGGCTGGACAGGGGCGAAGACGCAGCAGATTTCCTCCCGGGATTACGGTCTCACTCAGGGGTACACGACTGCCGTCGGCGAGCCAGAGGTCCCCCGCAGCGGCATGTGGGGTAATGACAAGCCCCCCGACCGTCTGTCCGGTGATCTGCCTCAAAGCCGGGTAACCACGCTCATGGCTCGCGGTGTCGACCGAGGAGAATCGAACCCGATCCAGCCCCGCGTGGGCATGGACCGCAAGGTAGGCCGCAGATTCGTCGCGGGCACGGACTGCCGCTTCCCGGACGAATGATGGGGCGAGAGCGTGGTGGCCGTACTCGCCGGGGATGTAGTCGGTGTCATTGGCGGCCATGATCAAGTCATAGGCCAGCAGCCTCGGACCCCGTGTTCCTTCGGCATGACCGGCCAGCAGCACGGCCCCGCCACCGGACGGGAACAGATGTGCGGACAGTTCGGTCCAGAGACTGCGGGTGACAGTCAGGCTCCATCCCTCGGCGGGCGGGTTCACTGGTCGGCGAGCCATCTGCGGATCCTTTCGGCCTTGAGTGCCGCACTGTCGATGGTCGCGTCACGACGGTTGGAGCGGCGGGAGATCTGCAGTGCGGGCTCGCCGCGCCAGCCCGTCGACTGGACTGCCGGTCCATGGGGCTGCCCGTCCGTACGGGAAAGCGGCCCGACGTAGTGGGGATAGACATCGGCGTCCGGGTAGGCAGCGCTGATCTGGAATCCGAGCCAGGTGACAGCTGGAGCGTAGGAGGGACCGACCGACACATCCTCGACGGTGACAAACACACCGCCAGTGCCGTCCGGGACCATCTCGACCGGGTGACCGGCGAACTGGGCCCGGACGACCTCGACGGCTTCGGTGATTGCCGAAGCAAGGTTGTTCACGAGTTGTCGTCCGGGGGCACAGCCAGGAACTCCTGGTTCGGGTGAACCCGGATCTCCTCGTCATCATCGACAACCTCGTAGCGCCCGTTCCCCCACTTGACCGACAGCTGGAAGCCGATGTCGATCGGTACGCCTTGGGCAACCGCTACCTGCTTGATTTCCAGGCCAGTGAGTTCACGGCCAGGCAGGATCACGGGTTGGTTGTTCACGGTGACCGTGACCTTGACGGGGCGGCGCTCATCCTGGCCGGCCGTCGGCTCGATGGTGGTGTCCATCGCGTTCCTCTTTCCTGGTGGTACCGGTGCCGCCTGATCAGAGGCGGGCACGACCGCGTTTCGAGATCTTCGCATCGTTTGAGATGTCGAACACTCGCGATCACGCTAGCACGAGGGTGTTTGAGATGTCGAACACTGATAGAAAGGAGGCAACAGCACACAGCAGAGGAGGAGGGCGATGGCCAGGACTCGCGTGAACGTGGCCGCTCTGTACGCGGCCCTCGATGCCGCACGGACCACGAGAGGACTCTCGTGGCGACAGTTGGCAGGAGAGGTAGGCGTCAGCCCTTCGACCATGACCCGGCTAGCCAACGGCCACCGACCGGACGTGGACGCCTTCGCCGCTCTCGTCCAGTGGCTCTCCCTGCCAGCCGAGAACTTCATGATCGAGCCAGGCATCGACATCGAGGCCAAACCCGCTGCCGAGCCAGAGCTACTGGTACAACTCGCCCCGCTCCTGCGCGCCCGCAGCGACCTGGGCGAAGAAGACGTGCGGTACCTGGAAGAGGTGATCGGAGCGGCAATGCGTCGGTTCGCCTCCGACCGCGACTCCACTGCGGGGTGAACGTGGGATCTCGGTGGACCAAGAAGGCACTCGAAGAACTGGCGCTTGAGGAGCGTCGACGGATCGGAGTCGACCTCCACGACCCCCTAGACCTCACGCGCCTCACCGATGAGTGGGGTATCCGTGTGTACAGCCTGAGCGACCTCGCCGCTCACGGTTGCTCACCAGCGGCGCTGGACTACTTCAGCTCCACCGGCGCAGGAAAGTGGTCCGCTGCGCTGGTCCCAGCAGGAACAGGTTGCTTCATCCTCGTGAACTCCTCTCATACACCACAGCGGTGCCGATCGAACATCGCGCACGAGATGGGGCACCTCCTTCTTGAGCACGAGTTCAGTGGCGTTCTGGTCAGCGATGGCGGGTGCCGCAGCCTTGACCCGGCGATGAAGATTCAGGAGCAAGAAGCGCACGACCTGTCCGCGGAGCTGCTGATCCCCAAGTCGGCCGCGATCAAGGCCGCGTTTGACAACCTTGCCGACACCCAAGTCGCTCAGCGCTTCGACGTCAGTATCGAGTTCGCGCGAATGCGCATGAACGCCTCAGGCGCCAGGACGATCGCGGCACGGTCTAGAGCCAAACGCCAGTAAGTGACCTTGCTCTGTAACTGGAAATCGAGCACTCCGGTCTCAGTTCGGGTCTCATTCGCCCCCGTCCGACCCTGTCCGAACGGGGGCGCCCCGAACTTTCCATCGCAGGCCAGGACACACATGGCTCCCGCCGGACACCCCTACGAACATTTGGAAAGCGTGTTGGGGGCAACCCCTCACGAGTTCGAATCTCGTATCCTCCGCCAGTGCCTCACCGGGCACGTTGTCGAAGGGCCCCACCGTTCGCGGTGGGGCCCTTCGACGTGTGTGGTCCGCTTTCCGGCTCACAGACCGCGGTCGGACATGACCTTCTGCTCGGCCTGTTCCACGGCGAACCGGCCGGCCGGGTCACCGCCAGCGCGCTCGATGGCGCCGCGGACCAGGGCGAGGTAGAAGAGGGCGGGCGCGCAGGGGGTCCAGCGTTCCTCCGGCTCGTCCGCGATGAAGCCGAGGACCGACTCGGGGTCGGCGTCCACGAACTCGAACCGGTCGTGCTCCCACTTGTCGATGACACCGCGTGTCCAGCGAAGACGCAGCGCCGGTTCGTCGAGGTCGGGCGCGACCGCGCGGAAGAACGCCGCCCACTGGTGGTTGACCAGGTCGAGCCCGAACCCGAGCAGTTCCACCCTGGTCCGGTCCCCGTCGTGCACGGCGAGTTCCTCGAGGAGGGCGCGGCGCGCGACGGCGTGCAGGCTGACCGGGCTGCCGTCCCGGGGCAGGTCGTGCTGCTGGGCCATGCCCTCGTTGGCCGAGGAGTTCCACCGCGCGCTGTTCGGCCCGGCGACCTGGGCACTGCGCCGGGAGAACAGCATCTTGCCGTCCTTGCCGGTCTCCAGGGCCACGTTGATGCCGAAACTACAGTTCATCCAGGAGGGCGCGTCGGCCGGGTCGCCGCCCTCCAGGTACTGCTCGCGCAGCGTGAGGCCGTTCTTCTGCCGCCGGTCCAGGTTGAGCGAGGTGGTGAGGAAGTCGAAGTAGTCCGCGTCCCGCATGGTGAGGGACACCACGGGCTCCTCGACCACATGCGTACGGGTGACCACGACCCGCTCGACCGCGAAGCGCGCGTTGTTCCACCGGTGCGGCAGCCCGCCGGCCTCCTTGCGCTCCTCCTCCGCCTCGATGGACCGCCGCCAGGCGGCGATCTCCTCCGGGAACTGCACACGCTTCGGCGTGTACTTGACGTGGACGTTCTCCTCGTCGATGAGCCGGGTCCCGTCGCCCTCCAGGAGATGACAGTCCGTTGTCCGGCCAACCACTGTGAATCTGTCTCGCATCGCCAACTCCACTGATAAACAAGCTGTGGTGGACACTCTCAGGGGGGCTGTCGATCTCATGGTACGAAGCGACACGGACAACCGGCTGGCGTTGCTGAAAGCCGAGCGGCGCTCCTCTTCCTTGGTGTGCACGATCGCCGTACCGGAGTACCTCCACCCGGACGCGGAGGAGCGGCAGAGGCTGCGCCGCCCGGAACTGGACGAGGTCCGTGACCGTTTCACCGGGACCGTGCGGGAGAAGCTGGGGTTCGGGGAGACCCTCCGGGCCGACCGGGGCGGGGCGACCCGACGGCGGCTGTGGGCCGGGTTGGGGGAGTTCCTGGCCGCCGGCGCCCAGCGCAAGATCCTCTACTGGACGGGGCACGGCGTCCAGCGCGGCGACGAGGGCTATTTCCTGGCCTGCGCCGACTCCTGGCAGTCGGGCGAGTTTGACCCCGCCCGGGCCGTCTCCCTGCTGGAGCTGGTGGGTTTCCTGCTGCGGCCGGAGTACGAGACGGACACCCTGCTGATCGTCGACGCCTGCTCCTCCCAGAGCTACAACTCCTTGGGCGAGGCGGTGCGGCACGCCGTGGACCTGGCGCGGGACCCCGCGGTGATCCGGGCGTGGGAGAGCCGGCGGAAGGGCTTCGCCGTCATCGGTACCTCGGGGGCGGACGCGCAGGTGCCGGCGGGCCGCTGGGTGACGTGGCTGGAGGAGGCGCTGGCCGAGCCGGACTTCGTGGCGGACGACCAGGCGCGCCCGTTCGAGCCGTCCGCGCTGTATCTGCCGCTGCCGTATCTCTGCCGTGCCGTGGACGCGCGGGCGGCGGACGACGGTCTCGACGACCCGGCGCAGCGGCCGGACTGCCGGGAGGTCGGGGCGCTGCCCAACAACTTCCTCGACAACCCCTACTACCACCAGTCCGACCGGCCGGTGTACACGCCGGCCGTGCTGACGCGGCGGAAGCCGTGGATCGAGGCCGAGCAGTTCGGGCTGGAGGAGAACAGCCATCTCAGCCGCCACTTCGCGGGCCGGCGGGAGGTGCTGAGCCGGATCGTGCGCTGGATGGACACCCACCCGAAGGGGCTGCTCGCGGTGACGGGCCTGGCGGGGACGGGGAAGACCGCGCTGCTCGGCCGGCTGGCCCACACCTCTCTGCCGAGCTGGCGGGAGGCCCTCGGTCCGGACCTCGACCCCGCGACGCTGCCCCGGGCGGGGAGCGTGCATGCGGCGCTGAGCTGCCGGGGGCACTCCGCGCATTCGCTGGCCGCGCAGCTGCGGGAGGTGCTGGCGGACGTCGACGGAGCGCCGCCGCTGCCGGAGGAGCCGGTGACGTCGGAGAGGTTCACCGACGCCTTCGAGGAGCTGGTCGGCCGGGCGGGTTCGGTGAACCTGCTCTTCGACGCGCTCGACGAGGCCCTCCCGGACCAGGCGTACGCGATCGCCCGGCACGTCCTGAACCCGCTGGCGGCCACGCCCGGTGTCCGGGTGGTCGTCGGTACGCGGACGCAGCCCCGGCGGCGTACCACCGCGCCCGCGGAGGAGGAGTCGCTCCTGGACACCCTGGAACTCGGCGTCGAACCCGTGGTCCTCGGGGACGACGAGGAGGCGCGCGCGAGCATCACCGGCATGGTGCTGTCCGTACTGGGGACCAGGCACTCCCCGTACCGGGGTGACGCGCGGCGGGAGGACCGCGACTGGACGGCCGAGGTCGTCGCGGCGCAGAGTCACGGCTCGTTCCTGGTGGCCCGGTTGGTCGCGACCAGGCTCACCCGGCGGACCACGGTCGCCGCCGAGGCCGAGCTGCTGTCGTGGCTGCGGGACGGCGGCATGGACCTGCGCACCCGCCTCGCGGAGGAGACGCGCCACCTGGGCGAGCAGCCCGGCGCGCAGCGTGCCCACGAGGTGCTGCGGGCGTTGGCGGTGATCCAGGGGCCGGGGCTGACCCCGGACGCGACCTGGCTGACGCTCGCCAACGCCCTGCGCGAGGCCGGCTCGCCAGAGCTGACGCTGCAAGATCTGCGCCAGGTGTGCCGGAGCGCCGACGGCGGCATCGTCGCCACCCAGAAGGACGGCGCGCGGCAGACGGCCGGGCGGATCCGCCATCAGCTGGCCCATCCGAGCTATGGCGAGTTCTTCCTCTCCGACGCCGGACTGACCGCCCGGGAGGCGCACCGCAGGGTGCTCGACGCGCTGCGCGCCGGCGGTGACTGGAGCGGCGCCGACGAGTACACCGTCGAATACCTGGGCGCCCACGCCGCCCAGGTGGGGCCGGACGCCCTGCGGGAGCTCTTCGAGGACGTGGGCTTCCTGCTGCGCACGAACCCCGATGTCATGCTGCCGCTCGCGGCGGGCCTGGCCCGGGACTGCGACGGCGCCGCGTTGTACGGCAGGGTCGCGAGCTCGTTCCCCCGCGCGTCCGGCCCGCTGCCGGCGTCGGTTCTGCTGGAGCGCAAGGCCCTGTTCAGCGCCACCGCCTTCGTCAGCCACCGCGACGGGACGTACCGGACGCTGCGGCCCGCCGACGGCTTCCTGCCCTGGCAGGAGTACTGGACCGACGTCCTGCCGGACCCCCCGGAGTGGCGGCGCGCCGCGCCTTCGGGCGGCGCGCGGGCGCTGAGCTGGCGCGCCGGGGCCGGGGCGGTGGGGCCGGCCCACGCGGGCACCCTGACCGCCGGCGGACTGGGGGAGATCCATGTCCTGCACCCGGAGTCGGGCGCCCGGCTGCTGACCCGTCGGCTGCCCCGGACCGGCGGGGAGCGCGGACGCCCGCTCAGCGAGGTGCGTGAGGTGGGCGCGGGGGCCCGCTGGGCCACCGTCGCCCGGGACGATCAGACCGTGTACTTCTGGCGCGCGGGTGCCCGGATACCCGATCAGGAGTACCGGTGGGGCGGCAGTGTGCGCGCCCTGTCGGTGGCCGAGGCGGACGGCGAGAGCGTGGCCCTGGCGGCCGACGGGGACCGGGTGTGGGTGTGGTCCTGGAAGCTCGGCACGCACCTGGACACGCAGCTGAAGGAGGTCCGTACGGCCGATGTGCGGCAGCTCGCGGCCCTCTCCCTGGGCTCGCGGATGTTCGTCCTGGCGGCGGGCGCGGAGCGGGTGGAGCTGTTCGAGGTGAGCCGCACCCGCAACGGGGTCGACGGTCTGCACGCCGCCCGGACCGATCTGGGTGTGACCCTGGCCGCGCCCGCGATGGCCGCCGCGGCGTTCGCGGCCTCGCCCCAGGAGGGCTACCTCTCGGTGGCCGACGGGACTGCTGTGTACGTCTGGCGGTGCGGGGCCGTGTCCGGCCCGACGCCGGTCGTGGAAAGGGTGGCGACGTACCCGTCGAACGCGCGGGGTCTGGCCTTCGGGTGGTACGGCGATGAACCGCTGCTCGCCGGATACGAGGAAGTGGCCGTCCGGATCTGGTCCGTCGGGCGGGCCGGGCGCGAGGCCACGCTCGTTCTGGATGCCCCCCGCGAGGGCGCCATGGCGTTCGAACCGGGCGGTCAGGGACTGCTCGCGGTCGCCGACGGCCCGTACATCCGGGTGGTCGACGTGGTCCCCGCGCTGGAGGCCCACTACGGGATCCAGCGGCGGCCGAGCAACGAGCGCCCGGTCCTCGCCCTGGCCGGCGCGCCGGAAGGTCCGCCGCTGCTGTGCCGCGCCTGGCACGACCGGATCCGGGTCTCCCGGCCGGAGCAGGGGGATCCGGCCGCCCTTCCGGCCACGGAACTCGCCCACGAGGGGCGCACGGTGACGGCGGTGGCCGCGGTGCGGGCGGCGGACGGCTGGACGGTGGCCGCCGCGGCCGGCCGGACCGTACGGCTGTGGCGTCTCGACGAGAGCCTGTCGGTCGTCACCCACCAGGACATCCCGCTCGGCGGAGACGCCGGCCAGCCGGCCCGCGCGCTGAGCCTGGTCGGCGACCCGGCCGCGGGCACGCTGCGGCTGAGCGTGGCGAACGGCCGGCGGCTGGTACGCCACGAGGTCCCGGCCGATGTCTCGTCCGCCGGGGTCGCGGTGCGGGAGATCCGGACCGACCGCGGGTTCTGCGGGATCGACACGAGGATCCTGCGGGACGGTTCGTACTGGATGGCCGGTGATCTGAGCGACCAGTTGCAGGTCTGGACCGAGGGCGAGCACGGCGTCGAGCGGCGCGTCCTGCTCCCGGCCGCCCCCTCGTGTCTCGCTCTCGGGGAGCTGTACGACGACGAGGACGACGCCTCGATGCCCCTGCTGGCCTGGGCGGACCACGGCAGCGTGTACGTCAAGGACTGCTCCGGTGACGAGGGCCTTCACCCCCCGGAGCGGCTGCCGGGGGACTTCCCCGAGGTGACGTCCCTGGTGTTCGCCGGCCCCGTGGAGCGGCCCGTGCTGTTGCTCTGTATGCCGCAGACGGTGTCGCGCGCATGGGACGTCTGGTCCCGGGAATGGCTGGACGGGCCGGGGATTCCCACGCGGGGGTACGACGTGCACGCCGTCCGTACCGCGATGGACCCGGAGGGTCTGGTGATGGCGTTGCAGGGGGAGGACCGTTGCGATCTGATCCGGCTGCCCCGCACGTTCTTCGGTGCCGGGACACGGGGAGGGTGAATGGAACACGATCTGGTGGTTTTCGTCCCGGGGTTTCTGGGCACCCGGCTGTGCCGGGACGGCCAGGACCTCTGGGCGCGATGCAGTGAGCGGCTGATCGGCTCGGCGGCCACGGCGCTCACCGAGGTGGCCCTCCCGCCGGGGCTGGGGGACGCGCCGCCCGAAGGCCCCTTCCGGCTGGACGCCGACGCGCTGTTGCAGGTCCCGGACTCCGTGCCCGGGCTGCTGTCCTGCCTGGGCTATCCCGACCTCCGTGCCGCCCTCGGCGACCCGCTCGACGCGCAGTTCGTGCCGTTCGGTTACGACTGGCGGCTCTCGCACCGGCTGGTGGCCCGGCAGCTGAAGGCGCGGGTGGCGCGCGAGCTCGACCGGTGGCGTGCGGAGGCGGACGCGCACTATCCGGACCGGGCCGATGATCCGCGCGTCATTCTGGTCTGCCATGCGACGGGCGGTCTGATCGGGCGGCACTATCTGGAGTGCGAGGACGGCCGGGAGACCGCCCGGACCCTGGTCACCCTCGGCACCCCGCAGCAGGGGCTGGTCCAGGCCGCCCGGCTGCTGGCCGGTCATGCGATACCCGGCGACGCGGGCCCCGGCGCGGACGTGGCCGCCCGGCTGAACGAGGCGCTGCGCGACTGGGCGCTCACCCTGCCGGCGGTCGTCGAGATGCTGCCGTGGTATCCCGCTGTGCGGGTCGAGGGAAAGAGCCGCGAGCGGCAGATCACCGACAACCGCTACCCGGTTCCCGGGCTGCCGGGCCACGCCGTCCGCGAGGCGCTGGCCTTCCGGGAGGAGTTCCGCTCGGCGTGCGACGAGCACCGGCGCGCCGGCCCTCTCCCGTACACCGTGCACTGCCTCGGCAGCGTCGACTTCCCGAGCCCCGAGGCGCTCGTGCTCTCGTCCGACGGGTCGCGGATCACCGACAGCCTGCCGGGGACCGGCGACGGGACGGTGCCGCGCCGGTCGGCCGTCGCGGACTGGACCGGTACGGACCCCATGCTGTGGACCGGGTTCCGGAACGCGGACCTGGCGAGCGGTCCCGCGCTCCGGGACGCGATGATCGCGATCCGCGCGGGCCGCCCGCCCGGCGGCACGCTCGCCGGCGCGGAGGGCGTTGTCCTGCACCTGCCCCGGGACCCGGTCGCCGCCGGCCGTCCGTTCATGATCGAGCTGCTGGGGCACGACCTGCCGCGGCGCAATCTGCGGACCGTCATGTGGCGTTCGGGCCGTCCCGACCGACAGCCCGTCGTCTTCCGGCCGTACGGGCCCGACCGGTACCGGGCGGAGCTGGAAGTCACCCCCGGACGCTGGGTGGTCGAGGCGCTGGTCGACCGGCCGAAGGGGCGTGACCGCCGGGACGTGACGGTCGTGGCGGTATGAGAGCCGGGACGACCGGAACCGGCGCCCCCGCGTGGCCGCAGTGCGGACACCTCGACGCCGGGGAACGCTGCCGGGGGCGCCGAGTGGGCTCGTCCACGGCCTGCCTCGCGCACCTCGACAGCGCCGAACGTGCCGCCCACCTGGCCTCCCTGCCCCCCGGCGCCGACCTCGACCACCGGGGTACGCCCTTCACCCAGAGCCTGCTCGACGAGCTCCTCGCACCGCTCAGGGACCCGGGGAGCGGGCGGGCGCGGGTGGGGGAGGCATCGTTCGACGAGGTGCGGTTCACCGGGGACGCGGAGTTCGAGGGGATCGACTTCGGCGGCTTCTGCTCCTTCGCGTCGGCCGTGTTCGACGGGGGTGTGTACGTCCGTGAGGTGCGCACCGGGGGCGATTTCGGCCTCGGTGGGGCGCGGGTCGCGGACGATGTGTGGCTCGATGACACCGACGTGCGCGGCGATGTCTGGTTCTACGGGGCGCGGATCGGGGGCGCGTTGCGGTTCGGTGTCCGCGAGGTCGGCCGCGGCGCGATGTTCAAGGGCATGACGTGCGGGGACGCCTACTTCTCGGGTGTCCGGGTGGGTGGCGTCGCCTCCTTCGAGGGGGCGGTCATCGACGGGGAAGCCGCCTTCGACGGCGCGGTCTTCGAGGAAGGCGCCGACTTCGAGAAGATCCGGATCACCGGCCGGGCCTGTTTCGACGGTGCGCGTTTCCACCGGAGCAGGGCCTGCTTCAACGGAGCGGACATCGGGGGGGACATGCCGTTCGCCGAGGCTCACTTCGCGGCGGAAGCCACGTTCGACGGGGCCGCGATCGGCGGTGACCTGTCGTTCTCCGGGGCCCGGCTGGAGGCCGGCGTGGGTTTCCGGCGGGCGGTGTTCCGGCGTACCGCCCGGATCGGCCCGCTGGTCTGCCCGGGGACCGTGGACTTCTCCGACGCCGTGTTCGAGGCCGCGGTGACGCTGGAGGCCGCCGCGCGGGAGGTGCGCTGCCGGCGGACCCGGTGGGCGTCCACCGCCGCGCTGCGGCTGCGGTACGCCGGGGTGGATCTGAGCGACGCCGTGGTGGAGTTCCCGGTGACCGTCGTCGGCCGGCCCCGCCCGTTCGTCTCGCCGGAGGGCAAGGCGATCGCCGAACCGGAGCTCGGCGACCCCCATGTGCGTGTCACCTCGGTCAGGGGCGTGGACGCCGCGTATCTGGTGCTGGCCGACGTCGACCTGACCGGCTGCCTCTTCGTGGAGGCGGTCCACCTGGACCAGTTGCGGCTCGAAGGCCGCTGCGTCCTGCTGTCACCACCCGTCGGGCTGCGCTGGATACGCCGCCGGACCCTCGCCGAGGAGCACCACTGGCGGGCGCCCCGGTACGGCGACGGCTGGACGCCCAAGCCACCGGGCGTCGAGGCGCATGAGCCCGCCGTGCTCGCGCCGGTCTACCGGCAGCTCCGCAAGGCCCTCGAGGACGGCCGGAACGAGCCGGGCGCGGCCGACTTCTACTACGGCGAGATGGAGATGCGCCGCCACGACGCCACGGCGTCCCTCGGCGAGCGGACCCTGCTGCGGCTGTACTGGGCACTCTCCGGATACGGCCTGCGCGCCACGCGTGCCCTGGCCTGGCTGGTCCTGACGATGACGGCCACCGTGCTGGCGATGATGCTGTGGGGGTTGCCGCAGGCCGACCCGGACCCGGTCAGTTCGGGGACCACCGACGGCCGGCGGGTGACCCTGACGACCAAGAAGCCGGCACCCGTCAACCCGAAAGGGCCGCACACGAGGCGTCTGACGTCCGCGCGGTTCGAGAAGTCCGTGAGGGTGGTGGTCAACTCGGTGGTCTTCCGGGCCTCCGGACAGGACCTGACCACCACCGGGACGTACGTCGAGATGACCGCCCGCCTCGTCGAGCCGGGCCTGCTCGGGCTCGCCCTCCTCGCCGTGCGCAGCCGCGTGAAGCGATGACGTGACGCTTACCTGTCCGCAGGAGCGGCGGTCGGTTTCCGTGCTCCTCGTTGGCGTGGTCGCATCGGGCGGAAGAGGACGTACACGGTGGAGACCACGACGAAGGCCAGGCGCAGGAGGCCGCGGGTGGGGTCGTTCAGGGTGGTGAGGACGGGGACGTAGAGGGTGAGGAGGCCGATCCAGGTCCACCAGGGGATGAGGCGGCGTTGGCCGATGGTGTCCCAGAGGAGGGTGCCGAGGAGGACCGAGGCGGTGTAGTAGGTGTAGACGCTGGGGTCCAGGGCTATGCGGGCGTTCGCGCCGAGGAGGACGACGGCGGGCCAGCGGCCTCGGGCGACCGCCAGGCAGCCGAGGGTGAGGCCGAGGGCCGCTTGGGCGGGGCGGCCCCAGGGGGGTGTGT
>NZ_LIRL01000539.1 GCF_001419795.1 Streptomyces niveiscabiei | reverse complement strand
GACAGGCCGGTCAGGGGCGGGGCCAGGGGAGCGGCGGCGGCTGCGGCGCGGTAGTCGGCGGCGGTGTAGCGCCAGGGGCTGAAGGGGACGCGGCCCAGCAGGGCGCGGGCGATGCGCAGGCCGCCCCAGTCGAAGTCGCCGTGGTAGCGGAGGCGGGAGCCCTGGGCGTGGAGGTGGCGCAGCAGGGCGAGGGCGGCGGCCGAGGGCTGGCCCTGGAGGCAGACCAGGGGCGGGCATGCCGGGCCGTGGGTGTCGGCGGCGGTGGCGAGGACGGCCGGGTTCTCGCAGACGTGGACGACTGCGGGCGCCGTGCTCGGCGGGGTGCGGGTGAGCTGGCGCAGGGTCAGGACGGCCGGTTCGCCCGCTTCGGTCAGCCAGTCGAGGGCGGGCGTGCCGCGCAGGCCCACGGTCAGGACGGTTGAGGAGAGGGCGTCCCGCAGCAGACCGGCCGACGCCCACGCCTCACGGCGCCACTCGGCTCCGGTGCCGTCCGGGAAGCCGGTCAGGGCACGGACGCCGGACAGGACGAGGGTGGCGAGCGGGGTCCCGTCGTCGAGGGCGTGGGCGTCACCGAGCGTGCCGGCGGAGAAGGCGGCCAGGGACACGGCGGGGTCGGCGGGCAGTGCCCGCAGGGCTGCCGCGACGCCGGTGAGGAGCTGCTTCGCGGTGGGCGGGGTGCGCGCGAGGCGGCGTACGAGGCCCTCACCGCGCAACCGGTCGGCCCAGTCGGCGAGTTCGGGCGGGAGTGCGTTGAGCGGGGTGTACGCGTCCTGCCAGGCGCTCGCCTCCTGGGCGCGGACGTCGGCGAGACGCGGGACGGGGCCGGTGAGCGCGGTCACGGCCGGGGCGAGGCCCTCGGGGCTGACGCCGGAGCGGCGCAGGACGGCGTCCACCGCGTCGAGACGGACGGTCAGCGAGCCCGCGGCGCGCGGGGCGCGGCCCAGCAGGCGCTCGGCGGCGGCCCGTTCGGCGGCGCTGGGGGCGGCCAGGGTGACCGGGCCGGTGAGAGGTTCGTCCCGCTCCAGACGGCGGCGCACGCGCTCGACCAGCCAGCCGAGACCGGGGTCGCCCAGCAGCCGGGTGAGCCGGTCGCGGTCGACCTGCGGGCCGGGGAGGCCGGGCGTGCTCATGCGGACCGCGCTTCCTGGCGGGGGGCGGCCGGCAGCCGGCCGGGGCGGTCGCGGTCGGCATGCGGGCCGGGAGAGCCGGGGGTGCTCATGCCCGCCACCGTCGCGGGCCCGCCGGGCGTGAAGCTGTGCTTTGACCCGGTGCCGGGGACGCGCTCGGCCGGCGGGCCGCAGCCGTCGCGAGCGCTCACGTCCACAGCACCTCCTGGTCGGCGTCGGGCTCCCCACCGGCCGTGAGCCGGTGCTCGGGCTCGGCGCCCCGCAGCCGCTCGGCGCCGTCCCACTCCCAGCGGGTCACCAGGACCGCGGCGATCTCGTCGACACGGGACAGCTGGGCGATGGCGATGCCGGGGACCTGCGGATAGCAGGCCCATTCGCGTTCGGACGTCATGACCACGTCCAGGTCGAAGGCGTGCAGCAGTCCCAGGCACTTGGCGCGCGAGTCGTCGTCCACCCCCGCGAACGCCTCGTCCAGGGTGACCAGGCGCGGGGCGTCGGGGGCGGCGGTGGCGTAGTGGGAGGACGCGGCGGCGAACAACGGCACGGACATGGCGAGGACACGCTCGCCGCCGGAGGCGGGCCCGGTGGCGGGCACCCAGCTGCCGTGCTGGTCGCGCTCGACACCGAACTCGTGCCAGGCACGGTAGTCGAGCGCCGCGGTGAGCACCTCCAGCCAGCCGCCCGCCGCGTCGTCGCTCTGCCGGCGGGCGATCTCGGCCTGGAGGAACTCCCCGACCGCCGCCCGCTCCTCGGGCGCCCACGCGTCCGCCGACTGCCGCAGCCGCTTGCGGGCCTGCTCAAGCCCGGCCGGCGCCTTGCGCGAAGGACGCCACACCAGCCGCAGCCGCATACCGGTGGACGTGGGCCGCTCCTTCAGCTCGGCGTTCATCGCTCCCACCTGCCGCTCGGCCGCCTGGATCAGCTCCTGCAAGGTCCCCGCGACCTCGGTCAGCAGGTGGGTCTCCAGGATCTCGCGTTCGTGCGCGGACAGGATGCGCGCCAGCTCGGCCACCTCGGCGGCGAGGGCCCCGGCCAGCTCGGGGACCGTCCGCCGTCGGCCCTGGTAGACGATGTCGACGACCATGCCGTCCTCCACCATGGTCGCGGTGGCGGTGTGGCCGCCGCGCGAGAGGGCGTCCTGGAGCTTCTTGTACTCCTCGCTCAGCCGCTTCTGCACCCGCTCCCAGGCCCCGTGGGAGTCGTCGGTGGACGACAGGTCCGCCTCGACGGCGCGGGCCAGCGCGATCGCCGGGGTCGCCGCCCACGGCCCGCCGTCCGACGCGGGCACGGCCACCTCGGGCAGGGCGACGGCCAGCAGACCGGTGCCCGCGAACCGCTGGAGCGCGGCGACGGCCTCCGCACGGGAGGCGGCGGCCTCGTGCACGTCCTTGGCCAACTGCTCGATACGGCCCTCGGCGTGCCCGACGCGGCGTCCGGCGGCGGTGTGCTCCTCGCGGGAGCGGCGCTGGTCGCGCTCGCACGCCGCGAGCGCCTCGGCGGTGGCGGCCAGGAGCCGTTCCAGTTCGGCGACGGCGGTGCCGACCGTGGCCCGCAGCGTGGTGTGCCGTTCGTCGGCGGTGGTCGCGAGGCGGGCCGACTCCTCGGCGCGCAGCGCCAGTTCGGCGACCCGCTCGCCCGCTCGCCCGGCCTCCGCGCGCTCCTCGGCGACGGCGCGTGCGGCGTCCGCCCGTTCGCGCAGGGCGGGCCACAGAGCGGCGAGGACGGCGGTGTGGTCGGCCAGTGCCCGGCGCACAGCCGTCAGGCCCGGCCGGTCGGCGGGCAGGTTCACGGCGGCGGCCGTGTCGGTGAGTTCGGTGGCGGCCCCGGCCTCCGCTCCGGCCGCCTCGGCCAGTTCCCCGGCGCGTTCGTCCTGGCGGGCACGGGCCCGGTGGGCGGCCTCCGCCGCGGCCGAGGCCAGCGCGTGCGCGTGCCGCAGGGCGGCGTCGTCGGGGACGGCGGCCAGCTCGGCGTCCAGGGTCCGGCGGCTGCGGGCCACCTCGGCCCGCTCCGCCTCCGCCGCCTCCACCTGGCCCGCGACGACGCCGAGTTCCTCGCGCAGGACGGCCATCCGGGCCCGGCGCGCCGCCTCGCGGGCGCCCTCACCGACGTACGCGGCACTCTCCTTCGACCAACTGCCCCTCAGGGCGCCGACCCGGAAACGGCCGTCCGTCGCGACCCAGGTGTCGCCCGCGCTGCCGGAGCCCAGCCCCACGGCGGCCAGGAGCCGGGCCACCGTCGGCTCGCCGACCTCGGCGGCCCGCGCGTCACCGTGGTCCACGGCCGGACGCAGCACCTCGGCGAGCGTGCTCCCGGGAAGCGGGTCACCCGGCGACACCAGCACGTCGTGCCCGTCGCCGCGCAGCGCGGTGCCGTCCGGGCACACCCAGGCGTCCAGCAGCCCGGACGCCTCCAGCGCCGCCTCCAGACCCGCGCGTTCACCGGCACCGACCTGGTCACGGAAGTCGACGAGACGCCACAGCGGAGCCCCCGGAGCCCGGTCGCGCACACCGGGGGTACGGGTGTGCGGCGCCGCGGGCCCGCGCCGGCCGCCCGCCTCCAGGTCGCCCAGTTCCCGTTCGGCCTCGGCGCGCCGGGCCTCCAGGCCGGCCAGCCGCTGCCCGAGCGAGGCCGCCGCGTCGGCCAGGTGCGCGGCCCGCGCGCGATGGGCGTCGGCGGTGTGCACGCGCGCGGGGGAGGGGCCGCGCAGGTGCGTGACCCAGTCCTGGAGGGAATCCAGCAGGCCCACCGGATCGGCGGGCGCCAACTCCTCGCACACGTCCAGGTGTTCACGGACCGAATCGACCAGCTCCCGGCCCGTCTCGGCCGCGGCCGACTCCGCCTGCGCCTGCCGCCGCGCGGTGTGCCCCGCCTCGCTCTGCGCCTCGTCCAGACGGCGGGCGGCGGCACGCCGCTCGGCCGCCGCCTCCTCGGCACGCGCCGTCAACTCCTCCACATGGTCGAGGGTGCGCCGCCTGCGCGCCACCGCCTCCTCGGCCACGCGCCGCAGTTCGGGCTCCGGCGCGCCCTCCGTGCGCACCTCGCCGTCGAGACGGGCGGCCGAGGCCGCCTCCCGCGCCCGGCCCAGGGTGTCCGCGACCTGCTCTTCGGCCGCTGTCAGCCGCCTCCCGGCCGTCTCGAAGCGGCCCAGCGCCCGCGTGTGCGCCTGGGCGGCCTGCTCCCGGTCCGCCTCGGCACGGCGCTGCTCACCGGCCGTACGGCGGGCCTCGGCCGCTGCCTGCTCCAGCTCCCGGGCACTGCGCATCTCGGGACCCTCGCGCAGCGCGGCGTCCTGCGCCGCGAGACGGGTGGCGCTCTCCTCCAGGTCCGCGATCCGCCCGGCGATCAGCTCCCGCTCCTCCTCGGCCCCCGCCCGGTCGCTCTGGGCCTGGGCGAGATCGCGGCCCAACTGCTCGTAGCGGGCGTGCTCGTGACGGGGCAGCCGGGCGCGGCGGCGGGCGGCGACCCGGGCGTAACGGCGGTAGTGGTCCAGGAACGCGGAGGCCGCCCGCTCCGCCTCACCGGCCGCCCGCAACTCCTCCTTCTCCTCGTCCAGGGAGCGGAACGCCTCGGCGACGTCGGCGATCACCGCCTGGTCCATCGGCGGCAGCGCCTCGGTCAGGGCACGCGACAGCGCCGCCTCGTTGGGCCGCTTCGACAACTGCGGCTGGCGCAACTGCACCAGCAGGTCCACCAGAGCCGCGTACCGGCGCTCACCCAGCCCGAACAGGGCCTCGTCCACCGCCCTGCGGTACGCCGTGGCCGTGTCGTACACCATGCCGTGCCCGGCGAGCGCCTCCGCGAGCCGGTCGCGCGACAGCGCGGTGCCGGTCGCGTCGAGCAGGCTGAGGTCCGCGCCGATCCGCTGGTCGGTGACGGCGTACCAGTGGCGGGCGATACCGCGCCCCGCCACCGCCTTGAGGCCGCAGGCGAGGGTGAGGAAGTGCTCTTGCCCGTCGGTCTCGTCGCGGCGGCCGAACTCGATCCAGGTGTAGCCGAGCCGCTCGGGGTGCGGATGCTGCCCGCCCAGCAGCAGGTTCCACTCCATGCGCTTGCCCGGGTCCGCGTCGGGCTCCACCCGGCGCGCGGACAGATCGCCGTCCAGCAGGAACGGCAGGGTCAGCGCCAGGACCTTCGACTTGCCGGTGCCGTTGTTGCCGCGCAGCAGCAGCCGCCCGTCGCGGAACCAGAACTCCTCGGTGTCGTAGTAGAAGAGGTCCACCAGGCCGATGCGCAACGGCCGCCACCGGCCGGGCGCGGGGGAGGGCAGGGCGGTCACGGTCGTTGCGCCTTTCGTGGGGATTCCTTGACGACGGTCTCGCCGACCGCGTACCGGGCCAGCGCCGGCAGCGGGGCAGCGCCCCCGGGGACGAGGGCGACCAGACCGAGCGCGGTCAGCTTGGCCAGCGCCAGCTCCACCAGCTCGCCCTCCGCGCCCGGCTGCCGGGCGCTCTTGGACCAGAACCCGCCGTGCTCGACCGCGAGTTCCGCCACCCGGCGCTCCAACTCGGCCCGGCTCACCGTGCCGTCCGAGGCCGCCAGGTGCTCGGCGAGCAGCAGGGTGACATGGCCGTGGGTGCCCTGCTCGGGCATCCGGACGTCGGTCAGGTCGTCCAGCGGGTCGACCATGGCGATCCCCTCGGCCCGTACCTCGGCGACCAGGCCGGTCAGCTCGGTGATCCGGGCGGCGATGAAGGCCCGCTGACGGGTCAGGTAGGCCAGCTCCTCGTCGGTGAGCTCGGCGTAGTACAGCACCGGGTCGTCCAGCAGACGCCGGGTCAGGCGCTGGCGGACGGCGCGGAAGCGCAGTTCGTCGCTGTCCAGGGCGCTCTCGGCGGTCAGCTCGGCCAGCCGGTCCTCGAAACCGCCGGCGCCGATCAGGGACGGGCCGCGCCGGGCGGCGAGCAGACCGGCCAGGACGCGGCGCTGGACGTCGTAGAGCACGTCGCCCGCCCCGCTGACGTAGGCGTCCTCGTCGCCGGCGACCCGCCGCAGCACCCCGTGGCGCAGGAGCAGGCGGACCACTGCCGCGAGGTCGAGGCGTTCGTCGCGGCGCTCCAGCGTGAACGCGATACCGGCGGCGGCCAGATGAGGATCGGCGGCGTCCAGGACCACCTGTTCGGCGAGCCGCCCCAGCGCGATCTGCGCCTCGCCCCGCTCCAGCGCGGCCAGCGCCAGGCACAGCAGCACATAGCGGCGCCGGGTGAAGGGGACGCCGGCCCGGGACGCCTCGCGCGCCGGATGCGTCGGGTCGGCCAGGGTGCCGGGCGCCCGGCTCAGCCGGGCCGCCTCCGCGTCCACCCGCAGCGGCCAGCCGGTGTTGCGGTCGAACCAGTCGCGCAGGTCGGCGGCGTGCCGGCGCACCAGCCGGAACGCGTCCGCCTGCGGGCCGTGCGCGAGCAGCAGCGGCTCCTTGAGCAGCGCGCGGGCGGCCTTGTGGAACTCGGCGGTGCGCCGGTTCTCCAGCACCTCACCCAGCGGTGTGGTCACGGGCGTCCTTCCACAGGGGCGATCTCGACGGTGTGGTCAGGGCCGCGGAAGACTCCGCCGGGTGTGCGTATCTCGGCCGTCGTCCCGTCGGGCAGAGCCGTGAGCCGGATCTCCATCGTGCCGTCGTTGCTGGTCGCCACGGTCGTCGTCGTACCGGGCCGCCAGGTGGCGAGGGCGTCACCCAGCAGCTGGAGGAAGAGGCGGAAGGCGAGCGGGTCCAGTTCGCCGAGCGCGGACAGCCGGGTGGCGCCGTCCGTCGCGAGGCGGGCGCGGGCCGCCGTGATCTCCCGCGTCTGCTGCGCGGCGATCTCGGCCAGGCGGTGCCGCTGCGCGGAGCGGTCCTGCACCCGGCGGGCCTTCCCGCGCCGCTCGTAGCTGCCCGTGCGGCGCAACTGCGGGCTGATGTGCAGCGGTTCGGCCTCGGCCCACGGGGTGGACGCGGCCACCGGGCGGGCCGTGCGCCGGTCGAGGGTGGCGGCGTCGACGGTGAGGTGACGTGCCGGGTACAGGCCGAACGCGGCCCGCCACAGGCGGTGGCGTGCCGCGTCGTCGGGGGCCTCGGCGAACCAGCGGGCCAGCGCGCGGAAGTCCGCCGAGCGGTCCGAGCGCCCGGCCCGCCGCTCGTTCAGCTGCCGGACCACCGACAGCAGCTGGGGTATCGCCCCGAGGGCACGGCCGCGCAGCAGCCGGGCCTGCGACTCGCGGCCGTCCGCCGACACGAACCAGGCGGCGAGCCCCGACCACTTCGCCGTCCACCGCCCGTACGCCCCGGCCTCGGCATCGACGGCCTCGTCCGGAGCGGCGTCGGCCGCCTCCCGCGCCGCCGCCAGGCGCAGCAGCGCGTCGACCCGGCCCCGCTCCTCCAGCTCGCCGATGAGCAGGGCGATCCGGCCGCCCAGGGTGATCAGGTCCTGGATGAAGCGTTCCAGGTACTGGATCAGCCGGTCCTTGTAGGCGAGGAAGACCTCGACGTCCACGTCGTGCAGGTCGATCGTGCGCTGCAACGACCCCATGAACGCCCGCGCGTTCTCCGCCAGCGCCTCGAACCGGGCGGTCAGCGCGGACAGGGCCAGGTGCGCCTTGGCCGCGTCCGGCTCACCGGTGAGCACCAGCAGGGCCCGCAGCTGCGTGACGATGTCGTGCAGGGCCACCGCCTGGAGTGCGCCGCGCCGCCCCAGCGCCTCGTCGTACACGGACAGCGCCTGCTCGGTGGCCTCGCCGGCCCGGGTGAGCTGGTAGATGAAGCGCTTGCGGTAGAAGTCCTCGACCGCCGTCACCCGGGACGTGTCCGGGTCCGCCCGCAGATTGCCCCAGCCGACGAGGCTGTCGAGGGCCTTGGCCACGGTGTCCTGGTCGGCGGGACGGTGTTCCGGCTCCAGCGCCGCGTGCACGTCCTCGGGCCGCAGGTGCACCGCGAAGCGCTCCTTGGCCGTGAGGAACACGCGCATCACCCGGCGGTAGAGGGCGGCGTTGGGCGCGGTGAGATGGGCGAAGGGAGCGTACTCGGCTCGGGCGGGTTCGGAGGGCGTCGACGTCATCGTGCGGACATTGTCCCTGACGCGGACACCGGTTCCGTAGCTGTGGCCAATGCGTCACCCACGGTGAATGCGGTTCGTCCAGTCCCCGGCCGCCCCAGGGCCGAACGGCCCCTCTCCCGGCCCTGACCGGCACTCCCGCGGAGATCACGGGCGACGGACCATCGAACTCGCAGGACATCAGCGGGAGGAACGAGGAGAGGGACGGCGATGACCGTGACCACGGCGGAACAGGGCCGGGCGGCCTGGCAGGACTTCGCGGGGAAGGGCTGGCGCGAACGCGTCGACGTCCGTGACTTCATCCAGGCCAACTACACCCCCTACGAGGGCGACGCGTCCTTCCTGGCCGGGCCCACCGACCGCACCCGGACCGTGTGGGAGAAGGTCAGCGCCCTGTTCCCGGAGGAACGCGCACGCGGCGTCCTCGACGTCGACACCGCCACCCCCTCGACGATCACCTCCCACGCCCCCGGCTGGATCGACCGCGACCGCGAGCTGATCGTGGGCCTCCAGACGGACGCCCCCCTCAAGCGGGCGATCATGCCCAACGGCGGCCTGCGCATGGTCGAGAACGGCCTGCGCGCGTACGGCTACGAGCCCGACCCGTTCGTCACGAAGGTCTTCGGGACGTACCGCAAGACCCACAACGACGGCGTGTTCGACGCGTACACCCCCGAGATGCGCGCCGCCCGCCGGGCCGGCGTCATCACCGGCCTGCCCGACGCCTACGGACGCGGACGGATCATCGGCGACTACCGGCGCGTCGCCCTGTACGGCACGGGCCGGCTGACCGAGGCGAAGAAGGCGGAGCGGGCCCTGCTGGACGCCCGCCCCTCCAGCCCCGACGTCATCCGCGACCGCGAGGAACTCGCCGAGCAGATCAGGGCACTGGGCGAACTCACCGCGATGGCCGCCTCCTACGGCTGCGACGTCTCCCGCCCCGCCGCCACCGCGCACGAGGCCGTCCAGTGGCTCTACCTCGGCTACCTCGCGGCGGTGAAGGAACAGAACGGCGCCGCGATGTCGCTGGGCCGCACCTCCACCTTCCTCGACGTCTACCTCCAGCGCGACCTCGCGGACGGCGTCCTCGACGAGACCCGCGCCCAGGAACTCATCGACGACTTCGTCATCAAACTCCGCATCGTCCGCTTCCTGCGCACCCCCGAGTACGACGCCCTCTTCTCCGGCGACCCGACCTGGGTGACGGAGTCGATCGGCGGCATGGGCGCCGACGGCCGCACCCTGGTCACCCGCACCTCCTTCCGCTTCCTCCAGACCCTGTACAACCTCGGCCCCGCCCCCGAACCCAACCTCACCGTGCTCTGGTCGCCCCGACTGCCCGCAGGGTTCAAGGAGTTCTGCGCGCGGGTCTCCATCGACACCAGCGCCGTCCAGTACGAGTCCGACGACCTGACCCGCCCCCACACCGGCGACGACACCGCGATCGCCTGCTGCGTCTCCGCGATGGCGGTCGGCCGCCAGATGCAGTTCTTCGGCGCCCGCGTCAACCTCGCCAAGGCCCTCCTGTACGCCGTCAACGGCGGCCGGGACGAGATGACCGGCGACCAGATCGCACCCCCGACACCCGCGCTGACGGGGGAGTACCTGGAGTACGGGGAACTGCTCGCGGCGTACGACAAGGTCCTCGACTGGCTGGCGCAGACCTACGTCAACACCCTGAACGTCATCCACTACATGCACGACAAGTACGCCTACGAACGCCTGGAGATGGCCCTGCACAACCACCCCGTGCACCGCTTCATGGCCTGCGGCATCGCCGGCCTGTCGGTCGCCGCCGACAGCCTCTCGGCCGTCAAGTACGCCCGGGTGAAGGTGTTCCGGGACGCCACCGGCCTCGCCGTCGACTTCCGCACCGAGGGCGACTTCCCCGCGTACGGCAACAACGACGACCGCGCCGACCGGATCGCCGTCGGCCTCGTCGAGTCGTTCATGGCGAAGGTGCGCCGCCACCCCACGTACCGGAACGCCGAGCACACCCAGTCCGTCCTGACGATCACCTCCAACGTCGTCTACGGCAAGCACACCGGCAACACCCCCGACGGCCGCCGCGCCGGACAGCCCTTCGCGCCCGGCGCCAACCCGATGAACGGCCGCGACCGGCACGGCGTCGCCGCCTCCGCCCTGTCGGTGGCGAAACTGCCGTACGAACAGGCCCGCGACGGCATCTCCCTCACCACGACCGTCACCCCCGAGGGACTGGGCCACAACCCGGCCGAACGCGCCGGGAACCTCGTCGGCATCCTCGACGCCTACACGGCCGGCGGTGGCTTCCACATGAACGTCAACGTCCTCGACCGCGCCACCCTCCAGGACGCCATGGACCACCCGGAGAAGTACCCGGACCTCACCATCCGCGTCTCCGGATACGCCGTCAACTTCGTCCGCCTGACCCGCGAGCAGCAGCTCGACGTGATCAGCCGCACCTTCCACGGATCGCTGTGACCGCCACGACCGGCCGGATCCACTCCTGGGACCTGTCCACCGGCGTGGACGGTCCCGGGACCCGGTTCGTGCTGTTCGTCTCCGGCTGCCCGCTGCGCTGCCTGTACTGCGCCAACCCCGACACCTGGCACCTGCGCGACGGCCGGGAGACGACCGTCGACGAGGTGATGGCCAGGATCGAACAGCACCGCCCCTTCCTCACCGCCTCGGGCGGCGGCGTCACCCTCACCGGCGGCGAACCGCTCCTCCAGTCCGCGTTCACCGGCGAGATCCTGCGCCGCTGCAAGGCGCTCGGCCTGCACACCGCCCTCGACACGTCCGGCTTCCTCGGCGCCCGCGCCGACGACACCCTCCTGGCCCGCACCGACCTCGTCCTGCTCGACATCAAGTCCTTCGACATCACCGCCTACCGCCGCCTGACCGGCGCCCCCCTCGCCCCCACCCTCACCTTCGCGACCCGCCTCGACCGCCTCGGCGTCCCGATGTGGATCAGATACGTCCTGGTCCCCGGCTGGACCGACGACCCCGACGCCGTCGACGGCCTGGCCCGCTTCGTCGCCGGCCTGAGCGCCGTGGACCGCGTCGACGTCCTGCCCTTCCACAAGCTCGGCGCCCACAAGTACGACACCCTCGGCATCCCCTTCCCGCTGCGCGACACCCCGGCCCCCGCCCCGGATCTCACCGAGAGCGTCCGCGCCCGCTTCCGCGAGCACGGGGTCCCCGCCTACTGACGCGCCTCCCAGGCCCGGTACGCGGCCACCGCCGTCGGCAGCGTCGGGAAGATCCGCTCCTCGCCGACCGACTCCACCAGCCCGTAGGCCCGCAGGTCGGCCAGCAGATCCTGCTTGACCCGCGCCAGCGCGAACACCACGCCCCGGCGGCCGAGTTCACGGCGCAGCTCGTCGACGGCGTCCAGCGCGGTGATGTCGACCTCGACGTTGGCCTCCGTGTTGAGGACGAACCAGCGGACGGGCGCGGTCTGTTCGTCGACGGCGGCCAGCGCCCGGCGCCGGAAGTCCTCCGCGTTCGCGAAGAACAAGGGCGAGTCGTAGCGGTACACCAGCAGCCCGGGAACCGTACGCGCCTGCGGAAAGTCGTCGACGTCGTGCATGCCGGCCACCCCCGGCACCAGCCCCTCCACCGCGTCGTGCGGACGCGCCACCCGGCTCAGCAGCTCTGCCACCGACAGCCCGACGGCCACGATCACCCCGTACAGGATGTCCAGCGCCAGCACCCCGGCCAGACAGCCCAGCGCCAGGAGCAGTTCGCGGCGGCGGAAGGACGCCAGGCGCCGGAAACCCGCCAGGTCGATCATCCGGGTCGCCGCGTACACGACGAGCGCACCCAGGACCGCCGACGGCATCCGGGTCAGCAGCGGACTCAGGAACAGCAGCACGGCCAGCACCACCGCACCCGCGACCAGCGCGTACGCCTGGCTGCGGGCGCGCGCCGAGGCCGCCAGCGCGGTACGGCTCGCACTGCTCGACACCGGGAAGCCGTGCAGGACGCCCGCACCGAGGTTGGCCGCGCCCAGCGCGAGGAACTCCTGATCGGCGTCGATCCCGGGACCGTCGCTGAACGCCCGCGCGGTCAGCACGAAGTCCGTGTAGGCGACCAGCAGCACGCCCAGCGCGGGCAGGACCAGGTGCGGCAGCCCGCCCAGGCCGGGCAGGGCCACGCTCGGCAGGCCGGACGGGACCTCGCCGATCACCTTCAGGCCGTACCGCTCGTCCAGGCCGAACACCGCGACCGCCGCCGTGGACAGGACGACCGCGAGCAGCGGGCCCGGGACGGGGCGCGGGGAGCGGGCCGCCAGGAGGAGGAGCGCCAGGGCGACGGCGGACAGGATCGCCGTCGCCGGGTGGACGTCCGGGACGTGGCGGACGAAGGACCACACCTGGGGGAGGAACTCCTCGCCCGAGGTGCGGACGCCGGTCAGCTTCGGCAGCTGGTCCACCATCATGATCAGGGCCACGCCGGTCAGATAGCCGACGAGGACCGGGCGCGACAGCAGGTCCGCGAGGAAGCCCAGCCGCACCGCGCGGGCCGCCAGGCACAGCAGGCCGACCGTCACCGCGAGGGCCGCCGCGAGCGACGCGTACCTCCCGGGATCACCGGCCGCGAGCGGCGCGACCACGGTGGCCGTCATCAGGGCGGTCGTCGACTCCGGGCCCACCGACAGCAGCCGTGAGGAACCGAACACCGCGTACAGCGCGAGCGCCGGCAGGATCGCCCACAGCCCGGCGACCGGCGCCAGCCCCGCCACCCCCGCGTACGCCATCACCTGCGGCACCAGATACGCGGCCACCGTGACCCCGGCGAGCAGATCGCCGGTCAGCCACGTACGCCGGTAGCCCCGCAGCGTGACGAGACCGGGCGCCAGCCGGTGCCATCGGGGGGCGCGTGTGTCCTTCGGCATCTGCTGCCTTCCGCCGGGATTCCTCATGATCCACCGTGGTGGGGCCGGAGGCGAGCATCGCGCCGAACGGTCCCGCAGGACAGGGCCGGTCGGCCCTCGGAGGCGGACTTTCGGCATCCGGCGGTGGTGACGCCGGGAGAGAAGGGTGATGC
Source organism: Streptomyces niveiscabiei (assembly GCF_001419795.1). Lineage (GTDB taxonomy): Bacteria > Actinomycetota > Actinomycetes > Streptomycetales > Streptomycetaceae > Streptomyces > Streptomyces niveiscabiei. Next base: position 4,440 of record NZ_LIRL01000539.1, on the reverse strand, counting down.
GTGTCGGACATCGACCCGCCCGTTCTCGAAGGGACACCATCGCCATGGCCGTGCACGAGCACTTCCACCGACTCCCCCTCCTCCGCACACGCGCCGGTGAGGCCGCACGCACACACTCCCCGGCCGCGTACGCGTTCGCGTCGTTGCGGCTGGTCACCGGGTTCGTGTTCCTGTGGGCGTTCCTCGACAAGACCTTCGGGTTCGGCTACGCCACCGCCTCGGGCAAGGGCTGGATCGACGGGGGCTCCCCGACGAAGGGGTTCCTGTCCCACGTCTCCGCCGGACCGATGGAGTCGACGTTCCACTCCTGGGCCGGGGACGCCTGGGCGGACTGGCTGTTCATGCTCGCCCTGCTGGGCATCGGCCTCGCCCTGACCGCCGGGATCGCCCTGCGCGCCGCAGCCGTCGCCGGCACCGCGCTGATGGCGTTCATGTGGATCGCCGAGTGGCCTCCGGCCAAACACCTCTCCGACGGCACCGCGAGCATGTCGACGAACCCGTTCGCCGACTACCACCTGGTCTACGCGATCGTCCTGATCGTCCTCGCCGCAGCCGCCGCCGGAGACGCCCTCGGCCTCGGACGCGCATGGGCCCGCCTCCCCCTCGTCCGCGACCACACCTGGCTCCGCTGACCCACCACCTTGCGAACGCACGCCCACCGCGTCCCTCAAGGAGACGAGCACCATGTCCCGTACCGTCACCGTCGGTCTCGACGGTTCCCCCGAAAGCCTCGCCGCCGCCGAATGGGCCGCGACGCTCGGACTCCCCCTGACGCTCGTCCAGGTCTGGGAACCGGTCCCCGCGCCGATGGCACAGGCCCCGCTCCTGGGCGCCGAGACCCACCAGCACTGGACCGACCGCATCCCCCGCGAAGCAGCCGCAGGCCTTCGCGAACGCCACCCCGGCGTCGAGGTGACCACCACGCAGGTCACCGGCCACCCCGCCGACGCCCTGATCGAAGCGGCGAAGGACGCCGAACTCCTCGTCCTGGGCTCACGCGGACTCGGCGGGACCGTCGGCTTCCTGCTCGGCTCCGTCGGCCTCAGCGTCCTGGCCCACACCCAGCACCCCGTGGTGTTCGTCAAGAAGGACCCGCAGATCTCCCCCGGCCCGGTCGTCCTGGGCCTGGACACCGACCGCCCGGACGCCACCCTCCTCACCTTCGCCTTCGAGACGGCCGCCCGCCGCGCCGTCCCCCTGCGCGTGGTGCACGCCTGGAACCCGCCCCCGTACATCGCCTATGGCACCCCCGCGGACCCGACCCTGCACGAAGCCCTCCTGCGGGGCGACGCCGAGAAGCTGGCCGAGGTCCTGAAGCCCTGGCGCCGCGACCACCCCGGCGTGGAGGTCACCGAGCAGGTCCGCTACGGCAACCCGGCCGTCCGGCTCGTGGACGCCGCCCGCGATGCGTCCCTGGTCGTCGTCGGACGCCGTGCCCGGCACAACCCCTTCGGCACCCACATCGGCCACGTCACCCACGCCGTCCTGCACCACTGCGCGGCCCCCGTCGCCGTCGTCCCCCACGACTGACACACCCCCCGGAGAAGAGGAATCCCCCATGAAGGCAGCGGTCGTACGAGCTTTCGGCGCGCCCCTGGTCATCGAGGAACGCCCCGACCCGCAGCCCGGCCCCGGCCAGGTCCGCGTCAGGGTCGAGGCGTCCGGGCTGTGCCACACCGACATCCACGCCGCGCACGGCGCCTGGCCGGTGAAGCCGACCCCGCCGTTCGTCCCCGGACACGAGGGCGTCGGCCTGGTCGAGGCGCTCGGCGAGGGCGTCAGCACGCTCACGGTCGGGCAGCGGGTCGCCGTACCGTGGCTGGGCCGGGCGTGCGGGCGGTGCGAGCACTGCCTGTCCGGGTGGGAGACGCTGTGCGAGCAGCAGATCAACACCGGGTACGGCTGCGACGGCGGGTACGCGGAGAAGATGCTCGCCTGGGCCGACTTCGCGCAGCCGGTGCCCGAAGGGGTCTCGCCGTTCGACGCCGCCCCGCTGACCTGCGCGGGCGTGACCACGTACAAGGCCCTCAAGGTCGCGGGCGTACGGCCCGCGCAGCTCGTCGCCGTCTCCGGCGTCGGCGGGCTCGGGCACCTCGCCGTGCAGTACGCCAGGCTGGCCGGGGCGACCGTCGCCGCGATCGACGTCACCGACGACAAGCTCGACCTCGCCGCCCGGCTCGGCGCCGACCTCGTCATCGACGCCCGCAAGGAGGACGTCGGCGAGGTCCTCAAACGGCACGGCGGAGCCCACGCCGCGATCGCCCTCGCGGTGAACGACGCCGCCTTCGAGGCTGTGGGCGCCGGGCTGCGGCGCGGCGGCAAGCTCGTCATGGTCGCCCTGCCCGCGCACGGCACGGTCCGCCTGCCGATCTTCGACACCGTCCTCAACGGCATCAGCGTGATCGGCTCGATCGTCGGCACCCGGCAGGACCTCGCCGAGGTCTTCCGACTGCACGCGGCCGGGCGTACCGAGGTCCGGTACGAGACGCGTCCGCTGGCCGACGTCAACGACGCGATCGACGCGGTACGGCGTGGCGAGGTCACGGCGCGGATCGTGTTCGACCTGGGCGCGGGGCGGTGAGGACGATGACACTCCCGGTCGTCGCCGGCGTGGACGGCTCCGCGTCCAGCCTGCGCGCCGTCGACTACGCGGCCGACGAAGCCGCGCTGCGCGGCGCCCCGCTGCGCCTGGTCCACGCCTTCCTGTGGGGGCGCTACGAAAGCTCCGGACACATCGCCGCCGACGACATCCTGCGCACGGCCGAACGCCGGGCGGCCCTGCGCCGGCCCGACGTCCCGGTCTCGCTCGACGTCCTGCCCGAGGAACCCGAGTACGCGCTCGTCCGCGCGGGCCGCGAGGCGTCCCTCCTGGTCGTCGGCACCCGGGGACGCGGCGGACTGGCGGAACTGCTCCTCGGCTCGGTCAGCCTGGCCGTCGCCGCCCGGGCCGGCTGCCCGGTGATCGTCGTACGCGGCGAACACGACCCGCGGGGGCGTGTGGTGGTCGGCATCGGTGACCGGGGCACGGCCTCGGCGGCCCTGGACTTCGCCGTCGAGGAGACACGGCTGCGGCACGCCGCCCTGGACGCCGTACGCGCCTGGCGCTGCCCCGCCCGCGAATCCAGCGACCACCCGCTGCTCGCCGGGGAACCGGCGCGCCTGCACGAGCAGCACGCGGTCGAGATCCTCGATCAGGCGCTGAAGGACGCGCCCGCGGACGTCGGCCGCCGCACCGTCGAGGGCTCCGCCCGCACAGCGCTCCTGACCGCCGCCGAGGGCGCCGACCTCCTCGTCGTGGGCGCCCGCCGCCACCCGGGACACACCGGCCTCCAGCTCGGGCGTGTGGCCCACGGAGTCCTGCACCACAGCTCCTGCGCCGTGGCGGTCGTCCCCGAACCGGCCTGAGCACCCGCGCACCGGCCCGGGAACGCCTGCCCGACGCTCCCGGGTTCCCGCAGGCCGCGGCGGGAGCCGGCGTTCCCGTCACGGCCGCCGGGATCAGGGCCGCCGTCCTTGACCGGCCGGCGAGGCGATCGCGCTGCATGCGTCCGGCTCAGGGCTGGTGGCCCAGCTTCACGGTCATGGCGGGGTGCCGCTTGCTCAGGGCCTTCATGGCGAGCAGGCTGTCGCGGCTGGCGTCCCGTTCGGCCAGGAAGGTTCCGGGCTCGACGTCGTTGTCCCAGCCCCAGCGGGTGTGGCACACGTCGCCGGTCATCAGGGCCGGGCCGGCCGTAATGCGGGCGAGGCAGGAGACGTGGCCGGTGGTGTGCCCGGGGTGAGGATCGCGAAGGTGGTTGTTGGTCCCCTGGGCGAACAGGTTCAGGAAGAGCGAAGCCTCGGCTTCGCGGGCGCCGGTGCAGATCGGGACGTCCGGGGGGAGGTCGAGGTGGAGGTGGGTCATGAAGACGCCCGCCAGCGGGACTCCTTGCGACGCGATGATCCGCGCGGTGCCCGGCTCGGCCCGCATCTTGTCGACGCCGCCGTACTTGCGGAGCATCGCCCCGACCCCCACGCCGGCCGGGTCGGCCACGAGGCGCTCGGCGACGCCGGTGTCCACCAGGAAGAAGCCGTGCTCGGGGTGGAGGACGACGTGGGTGTAGATCTGGATCGGCTCCTTGCGGTCCGTCAGCCCCGCCTGAACGGCCTTGGGGTGCTTCAGGTTGAGCAGCCCCGACAGGTTGGCCTCCCAGGGGGTGCCGAACGTCTTGAGCTCGACCGGGCCGGGCCGGCCGAGCAGGGCCTCCATGGCGGCGGAGCCGGTCGGCGTGCCGATCCGTGCCGGTGTCGTGCTGTGGGTGGTGGCCTTGAAGGTGAGCAGCTTCATGGGTGAACTCCTCTGCGTGGTGGACAACGGGGGCGTGGGGGAGCGGGCCGACCGGGCTCGGTGGCCGGGCCGGGCGGGTCCCCGGGGAGCCGGTGCGGGTCCCCGGGGACCCGGTG
>NZ_LIRL01000538.1 GCF_001419795.1 Streptomyces niveiscabiei | reverse complement strand
TCCCCCGCCAGCCGCCCGCCTCGGCCAGCCGCAACGACAGCCGCGTCACAGCGGCGACCACCGCGCCGGAGCGCGCGTACGCCAGACAGTGGCCGGCCGCCTCCCCGCGCGCGGGCAGCGGTGTGTACGTCGCCGACGCGCCGAACACCTCGGGGCGGCGCCGACGCAGGCGCAGGGCGGCGGCCGTGAGAGCGGCTTTCTCATCGTGGGCGGCTGTTGCGCCGGGGGCGGCTTCTCCGTCGGGAAGGGGCGCCGGGAAGCGGGCCGGGCGGCGGTTGTCGGGGTCCACCAGGGCCAGGTACTCGCTCTCGGTGCCCTGGTAGACGTCCGGTACACCCGGCATCGTCAGGTGCACCAGGGCGGTCGCGAGGACGTTCGCCCGGATGTGCGGGGCGAGGTCGCGGCGGACGGCCAGCACCCGTTCCGCGTCCGCCGGGCCTCCCTCGGCGAACGCCTCCACCGCCTCCTCGTACGCCGCGTCGCGCTCCGTCCAGCTCGTGCGCAGGCCCGCTTCCCGGACGTGCTTCAGCAGCGCCTCGCGCAGGCGCGCGGGGTCGGCCGGGCCGAGGCCGAAGACCGTCTGCCAGGCCGCCCACGCGAGCTGCGGGTCCTCGAACGCGGGGAGCCCGGCGACGAGTCCGGCCCACCGCTCGGGGCACTCGGTCAGGACCGCGAGCGCCGCGCGGACGTCGGCGCTGCGCTTCGTGTCGTGCGTCGAGACGACCGTCCCGCCGGTCGGCCAGTCGCGCTGCACGCGCGCGCAGTACGCGTGGAACGCGTCCGGCGACACGGCCGGGGCGCCGGGATCGCCGCCCACCTCCGTCGCCGACAGCAAGGGCACGTACCGGTAGAACGCCGTGTCCTCCACGGACTTGGCGCGCAGCGCGGACGAGGTCTGCGCGAACCGGGTACGCAGTTCGGCGCCGTACGCGCCGGTGCCCAGGAGGAGGTTCCGTACGACGTCCACCGCGCCCGCCTCCTCGGGGACCGCGAACGCGGCGCGGGCCTGCCGGGCGGCCTCCTCGGTGAGGACGGACGCCGGGTCGGCCGAGGGGTAGGGGCGGTAGACCTCCATGCGGACCAGGAGTTCCGTGAGCGCCGTGCGCAGGGTCCAGGGGGCCCGGTCGAGGGCGGCGGGGTCGGGGGAGGCGGCGCAGGCGCGGACGGCCGTGCGGGTCAGGCGGTCGAGCTCGGCGGCGAGTTCGTGCGTGAGGGTCGTGTACGCGGCCCGCCGGACGGTCGCCGCCCAGTCGCCGCCCCGATCGGCCTGAGCGCCCGTCAGACGGCCGTACGCGGCCAGGAGGCCTGAGCACCCCACCGGGTCCGTGAAAAGGCCGTCCACGTGCCGCAGGGCGTCGTAGCCGGTCGTCCCGGCCACCGGCCAGGAGTCCGGGAGGCGTTCGCCGGCCGAGAGGATCTTCTCGACGACCGTCCAGCGCCCGCCCGTCGCCCGGTGCAGCCTCTCCAGGTAGGCGTCCGGGTCGGCGAGGCCGTCGGGGTGGTCCACGCGCAGGCCGTCCAGGACGCCGTCGGCCAGCAGGCGCAGCAGGGTGGCGTGGGTGGCCTCGAAGACCTCCGGGTCCTCCACCCGCACCCCGATCAGCTCCGAGATGCTGAAGAACCGCCGGTAGTTCAGCTCCGTGCGCGCCAGCCGCCACCACACCGGCCGGTACCACTGGGCGTCCAGCAGCTCCGGCAGCGGCAGTCCGGCCGTCCCCGCGCGCAGGGGCAGGACGTGGTCGTAGTACCGCAGCGTCCCGTCCTCGACCCGCAGCCGCTTCAGCTCGTCGCCCAGCGGGCCCCCGAGGACCGGGACGAGCATCCGGCCGCCCTGCGCCTCCCAGTCGACGTCGAACCAGCGCGCGTACGGGGACGCCGGGCCCTCCCGCAGCACCTCCCACAGCGCGCGGTTGTGCCGCGGCGCCATCGCCATGTGGTTCGGCACGACGTCCGCGACCAGCCCGAGACCGTGCGCCCGCGCGGTGTGGGCCAGCGCCCTCAGCCCCTCCTCGCCGCCCAGTTCGCCCCGTACGCGCGCGGGGTCGACGACGTCGTAGCCGTGCGCCGAACCCGGCACCGCCTCCAGGACCGGCGACAGGTGGAGGTGCGACACCCCCAGGGAGGCCAGGTGGGGGACGGCCTGTGCCGCGTCCGCGAAGGTGAACGCCGGCTGGAGCTGGAGCCGGTAGGTGGCTGTGGGGTGTCGAGGGGTCATGCAGGGGTTGGTACCCGGGGGAGCGGGGTTCCGTACCGGGCCCCCGGGAACCTGTGCGCTACGCGGGGCGTTGAAGGACCACCACGCTCCGGTCCAGCAGGCGCAGGTGGTCGCCCGCCGACACCTTGAGGCCGGTCCCGGAGGGCGGCGGAGTGGGGTGGGCGGTGTCGACGGTGAGGTGCCAGCGGGGGCCGTGGTCCACGGGGACCACGAAGTCCAGCGGGGTCGGGGAGGGGTTGAACATGAGGAGGAACGAGTCGTCGGTGATGCGCTCGCCGCGCGGGCCGGGCTCGGAGATGGCGTGCCCGTTGAGGAACACCGTGAGCGCGGAGGCGGTCGCCGAGGTCCAGTCCCGGTCGGTCATCTCGCGGCCCTCCGGGGTGAACCAGGCGATGTCGGAGAGGTCGTCGTGAGTGCCCTCCACGGGCCGGCCGTGGAAGAAGCGCCGGCGCCGGAAGACCGGGTGCTCCCGGCGCAGCCACACCAGCGCGCGCGTGAAGGCGAGCAGGTCGTCGTCCTGCGGGTCGTCCGCCTCCGGGTCCGGCCAGTGCACCCAGGACAGCTCACTGTCCTGGCAGTACGCGTTGTTGTTGCCGCGCTGGGTGCGCCCGAACTCGTCGCCGTGGCTGAGCATCGGCACGCCCTGGGAGAGCATCAGCGTCGCGATGAAGTTGCGGGTCTGCCGCGCGCGCAGGCGCAGCACCTCGGGGTCGTCCGTGTCGCCCTCGGCCCCGCAGTTCCACGACCGGTTGTGGCTCTCGCCGTCCCGGTTGCCCTCCGCGTTGGCCTCGTTGTGCTTCTCGTCGTACGACACGAGGTCGCGCAGCGTGAAACCGTCGTGGCAGGTCACGAAGTTGACGGAGGCCAGCGGGCGGCGCCCGTCGTCCTGGTAGAGGTCGGAGGAGCCGGTCAGCCGGCCCGCGAACTCCGCGAGCGTGCGCGGCTCACCGCGCCACAGGTCCCGCACGGTGTCGCGGTACTTGCCGTTCCACTCGGTCCACAGCGGCGGGAAGTTGCCCACCTGGTAGCCGCCCTCGCCGACGTCCCAGGGCTCCGCGATCAGCTTCACCTGCGACACCACCGGGTCCTGCTGCACCAGGTCGAAGAACGACGACAGCCGGTCCACCTCGTGGAACTGCCGCGCCAGGGTCGCCGCGAGGTCGAAACGGAACCCGTCGACGTGCATCTCGGTCACCCAGTACCGCAGCGAATCCATGATCATCTGGAGGACGTGCGGGGACCGCATCAGCAGCGAGTTCCCCGTCCCCGTGGTGTCCGTGTAGTACCGGCGGTCGTCCGCGAGCCGGTAGTAGCTCCCGTTGTCGATGCCCCGGAACGACAGCGTGGGCCCCAGGTGGTTGCCCTCGGCCGTGTGGTTGTAGACGACGTCCAGGATCACCTCGATGCCCGCCTCGTGCAGCGCGCGGACCGCCGACTTGAACTCCAGCACCTGCTGCCCGCGGTCGCCCCAGGACGCGTACGCGTTGTGCGGCGCGAAGAAGCCGATCGTGTTGTAGCCCCAGTAGTTGCTCAGGCCCAGGTCCACGAGCCGGTGGTCGTTCACCGACTGGTGCACCGGCATCAGCTCCAGGGCCGTCACCCCCAGGCGCGTCAGATGGCCGATCACCGCCGGGTGCGCGAGCCCCGCGTACGTGCCCCGCAGCTCCGGCGGCAGCTCCGGGTGGAGCATCGTCAGGCCCTTCACATGGGCCTCGTAGATCACCGTGTGGTGGTAGTCCACGCGCGGGGGCCGGTCGTCGCCCCAGTCGAAGTACGGGTTCACCACGACCGACGTCATCATGTGCGGCGCGGAGTCCAGGTCGTTGCGCTCCTGGGGCGCGTCGAAGTGGTAGCCGTACACCTCCTCGCCCCAGCGCACCGAACCGGCGACCGCGCGCGCGTACGGGTCGAGGAGCAGCTTCGCCGAGTTGCAGCGCAGCCCGCGCGCGGGCTCGTACGGGCCGTGCACGCGGAAGCCGTAGCGCTGGCCGGGCATCACCCCGGGCAGGTAGGCGTGCCGGACGAACGCGTCGCTCTCGCGCAGTTCCACCGCCGTCTCCGAGCCGTCGTCGTGCAGCAGACACAGCTCCACTCGGTCCGCGGCCTCCGTGAAGAGCGCGAAGTTCGTACCGGCGCCGTCGTACGTGGCGCCCAGGGGATACGCCTGTCCAGGCCAGACCTGCATGGGACGACTCTTCCAGGGTTGTCGCGGACATGTGGCTCGTACGACGGTATGGCGAACCGGGGTCGGTCCAGTTCTCCAACTCGCCCACGGACGGACGACCGTCATGACTCCGCTCACTTCCTCCCCATCCGGAGGGCGATGGATTCGAGGCAGCCGAGAACGACCCTGTCCATCCGGCTGCACCGCCGACCGCTCCCGGAGTACCCTTCCTTGATCGTTGGGACGGGAAGGCTCGGGGGAGCGGAAGGCGGTGCTTGGGTGGGCTCGGGAGGGCTGGAGCTGCCCCCTGGTGACGAGGGTCACGAGGGCGGCTCGGCGGACGCCCCGCCCGGCGCGGTGTCGCTGGCCAGACCCATGGACGCGGGGGCCATCGGACCGGAGCTGGACTGGGACGCCGACGCCTGGCGCGAGGTCCGCACCCGCGCGCAGCGCGCCGGCCGGGCCTACATCTGGCTGAACCTCGTCGAACAGCGCCTGCGCGCGGTCGTGTCGGCGGTCCTGCGGCCCGTGTACGAGCCCGTGCACGGCGACGACTGGGTCGTCGCGGCGGCCGGGCCCGCCGGGCAGGAGTGGGTGCAGCGCGCGGTCGCCGTCCGCGAGGTCAGCCGCCGCAAGGGCTACCTCCTCGACCCCGCCGACGACAACGTGATCTCGTTCCTGACGCTCCCGCAGCTGCGCGAGCTGATGGTCCAGCACTGGCCCTGTTTCGAGCCGTACTTCGACGAACGGCGCGACGTCGAACTCGCCCTCGACGAGCTGGAGGTCACCCGCAACGTCGTCTCCCGCAACCGCGCCCTGTCCGGAAACGTGCTGAGCCAGGCCGAACGCGCCTCCGCGCACCTGCTGGAGATGCTCGGCACGAGCGGCGACGTGCCCTCCGCGCGCCGGCTGCCCGTCGACGCCGTCGAGGACCTCGTCGGCGACCGGTACGCCGACGTCGTCGCCGTCCACTCCGACCGTGTACGGCTCATGCGGCAGTTCCCCGCCGAGGACCTCTTCGGGGGCGCGCGCCGGATCGACGCCATCGGCATCGGGCTCAACCTGCTCGTGCAGAACTTCTCCGGGCGCCGCCTCGTGCGGCTCGCGGAGGCGGGCGGGCGCGTACGGCTGCTGTTCATCAACCCCGCCTCCAGCGCGGTCAAGCGGCGCGAGCGGGAACTCGGCATCAAGCGCGGCGAGCTGAGCCGGGCCGTCGAGATGAACATCCTGCACATGCGCCGGGTCCGCTCCCGGCTGCGCGACCCCGGGGCCTTCCAGATCCAGGTGTACGACGAGACGCCCCGCTTCACCGCCTACCTCGTCGACGGGGACGGCCCCGACGGGATCGCCGTCGTCCAGTCGTACCTGCGGGGCATGCGCGGGATGGAGGCGCCGGTGCTCGTGCTGCGCGGCGGCAACCGGATCGTCAAGGCGGGGGACACCGAGGAGAGCGGCCTGTTCCCGGCGTACCGCGAGGAGTTCGAGCTGGCCTGGGCGGATTCGCGGCCTGTGTCCTGAAGTGCGGTGCTCGGTGCGGGGGATGCGGAAGGCGGACCTCCGATTGTCAGTGGCTCGTGCGAAGGTGGGGACCACTGGGGGAAAGCACCACCGAGAAGGGGGGCCGACATGGCCTGGCACCAGGAGTTGATGATCGGGTTCGACCTGGAGACGACGGGGACGGATCCGCGGGAGGCACGCATCGTCACCGCGGCCGTGATCGAGGTCGTGGGCGGGGAGGTGCGCGGGAGCCGCGAGTGGCTCGCCGATCCGGGGGTCGAGATCCCGGCGGACGCGGTCGCCGTCCACGGGATCAGCAACGAGCGCGCGAGCGCGGAGGGCCGGCCGGCCGACGAGGTCGTGGGCGCCGTCGCCGACGCGCTGGTGAGCGCCTGGCGCAGCGGGGTGCCCGTCGTCGCCTACAACGCCGCCTTCGACCTCACCCTGCTCTCCGCGGAGCTGCGGCGGCACGGACTGCCGTCCCTGCGCGAGCGCCTGGACGGCGAGGAGCCCGCGCCCGTCGTCGACCCGTACACGATCGACCGGCACGTCGAGAAGTACCGGCGCGGGAAGCGCAACCTGGAGGCCGTCTGCGCGGAGTACGGCATACGGCTCGACGCCGCGCACGATGCCTCCGCCGACGCGCTGGCCGCCGCCCGGCTGGCCGGGGCGATAGCGGGGCGGCACACCAAGGTCGCCGACCTCGGAGCCGGCGAACTGCACCGGCGGCAGGTCACGTGGTACGCCGAGTGGGCCGCCGACTTCCAGGCGTTCCTGCGCAAGAAGGGCGACGCGGACGCGGTGGTCGACGGGGTGTGGCCGGTGCGGGAGGTCGTCCCGCAGGACGCGTGAGGGGTGCGGCCGGTCAGAAGGGGTACCAGCGGACCGACGCGTCGCCCGTGCGCAGGGACGCGACCCGGCGGGTGAACTCCGCCAGGGCCTTGGGGTTGGTGGGGGTGTGCTGGGCCACCCAGGCGCAGCTCGCGGTCTCGCGGGCGCCCCGCAGGACGGCGCAGCCGGACCAGGCGCGCACGTCCCAGCCGTAGGCGGCCGTGAAGGCGTCGTACGCGGGCGTGGGGAGGGCGTAGCGGTCGTGGGAGAGGGCCATCACGACGAGGTCGTGCTCGCGCAGGTCGGTGGAGAAGGTCTCCAGGTCGACCAGGACCGGCCCGTCGGGGCCGATGTGGACGTTGCGGGGGAGGGCGTCGCCGTGGATGGGGCCCGGCGGCAGATGAGGGGTGAGGGCGGCTGCCGACGCCGCGAAACCGTCACGCCGTTCCCGCAGGTACGCCGCGTCCGCCGGATCGATCGCGGCACCGGCGAGCCGCAGCCAGCGCTCCACGCCGGACAGCAGATCGCGCGGGGGCAGGGCGAACGGGGGCGCGGGCAGGGCGTGCACGAGCCGGAGGAGCTCGGCCAGGTCGCGGGGCTCGGCGGGGCGCACGGTGTCCGGGAGGCGGTGCCACACGGTCACCGGGTGGCCGTCGACCAGCAGCGGCTCCGACTCGGCCGCGCGGACCGCCGGAACACCCTCCTTCGCGAGCCACGCGGCGATCGCCGTCTCCCGGCGCGCCCGCTCGATCAACTCGGCGTCCCGGCCCACCTTGACGACCAGGCCGCCCAGCTCGAACACGGCGTTCTCCCCGAGCGCGAGCAGCCGCGCGTCCGGCGCGCCCGGCAACTCCGCCAGGGCCAGCACCTCGCGCGCGCGTGCCTCGTCCATCCGCCTGCCTCCGCTTTCCGCCGTGGGGCGACCCCTCGGCCGCCTCTCCTGTCGTCGCCGGTGGGCCCGCGTGCAGTACCGCCGCGCACCCTCCTCGCCGCCGGCCCCCGTGCCCGGGGTCCCGCCGGACCGCGTCCGCTTCCCGGGACGCCGCCCGACCCTGCCGCCGTCGTGATCCGGCCATGAGGCCGCCAGTGTCGCATTCCCACTGGTGAGCCCCGCGCGCGGTGTCTTGACGGGGGTCGACGCGTTCACGACCATGGCGGGGCCCGTCGGAGCTGTGCGAAGGGGTGGCGTGTGAGGGTGCGGCAGGGTGTGCTGGACCGAGGGGCGTGGTTCCTGGTGCTGCCCGCGCTCGTGCCGATCCTGGTGCTCAGCGTGGGGCCTCTGCTGTACGGGATCCTGCTCGCGTTCACCGACGCCCAGTCGGGGCGCACGCAGGCCACGCAGTGGATCGGCGGCCTCAACTTCCGTGACCTGCTGGACGACACGCTGTTCTGGGAGTCGTTCCGCATCGGCCTGGTGTGGGCGTTCGCGGTGACCGTCCCGCAGTTCCTCCTCGCCCTCGGCCTCGCGTCGCTCCTCAACCAGGGCCTGCGCTTCGGCTGGCTCGCGCGGGCGCTGGCGATCGTGCCGTGGGCGATGCCCGAGGTCGTCGTCGGCATCATGTGGCGGCTCGTCTACCACCCGGACGCCGGAATCCTCAACGAGACGCTGCGGAACCTGGGGTTGGGCGACGGCAGGGACTGGCTCGGCGGACTCGGCACGGCGCTGCCGGCCGTGATCGTCGTCGGCGTGTGGGCGGGCCTGCCGACGACGACCGTCGCGCTGCTCGCCGGGCTCCAGAACACGCCGCGTGAACTCCACGAGGCCGCCCAGGTCGACGGCGCGGGCGCCTGGCGCCGGTTCCTGACCGTCACCTGGCCCGCGCTGCGCCCGATCGCCCTCGCGATCACCGCGCTCAACTTCATCTGGAACTTCAACTCGTTCGCCCTGGTCTACGTGCTGACCAGCGGCGGCCCCGGCGGGCGCACCCGGCTGCCGATGCTGTTCGCCTACGAAGAGGCCTTCCGCTACGGCCAGTTCGGGTACGCGGCGGCGATGGGATGCGTGATGGTCGCGGTCGTCGCGGTCTGCCTCGCGGTGTTCCTGGCCGGACGGCTCAAAGGAGGTGACGAGGCGTGAGAAGACTCGGACGGACCGCGCGAGCCGGAAAATACACAGCGCTGCTCGCGTATCTCGTGTTCCTCGCCTTCCCGTTGCTGTGGCTGCTGTCCACCGCGTTCAAACCGCCCCGGGAGCTGGGGAGTCCGCACCCGACGTGGATCCCGAGGGACCCGACGCTCGACAACTTCCGGCAGGCGTTCGACGAACAGCCCCTGCTGCGCGCCGGGTTGAACTCCCTGCTCGTCGCCGCGACGGCCGCGCTGATCGCCGTCGCCGTGGCCACCCCGATGGCGTACGTCCTCGCGCGGCGCCGGACGAAGCTCGCGCGGGCGGTGAGCGGATGGGTGGTCGTGAGTCAGGCGTTCCCGTTCGTGCTGCTGATCATCCCGCTGTTCCTCGTGCTGAAGAACCTGCGGCTGATCGACTCGCTCGCCGGGCTCGTCATCGTGTACGTGGTGTGGGCGCTGCCGTTCGCGCTGTGGATGCTGACCGGGTATGTCCGCGCTGTGCCAAGGGAGTTGGAGGAAGCGGCGGCCGTCGACGGGGCCGGGCGGCTGCGGACGCTCGTGTCGGTGACCGCGCCGCTGCTGGCGCCGGGGATCGCGGCCACGGCGATGTTCGCGTTCGTCACCGCGTGGAACGAGTTCTTCTTCGCGCTGGTGCTGCTGAAGACGCCGGAGAAACAGACGCTGCCGGTGATCCTGACGCACTTCATCGGGGCGGAGGGAGTCGCCGACCTCGGGCCGCTCGCGGCGGCCTCGTTCCTCGCGACGCTGCCCTCGCTGGTCGTCTTCGCGTTCATCCAACGCCGCATCACGGGAGGGCTGTTGGCGGGGGCGGTGAAGAGCTGATGCGGACCAGGACACTGAGTGCCGTCACCGTGCTGCTGCTCGTCCTCCTGGCCGCCTGTTCCTCCGACGGTTCCCGCGACGACGGCCGCATCACCCTCCGCTTCCAGTCCCTCGCCTGGCAGGACGACTCCGTCGCCGCCACCAAGGAACTCGTGAAGGAGTGGAACGTCACCCACCCCGACATCAACGTCGAGTACGTCCAGGGAAGTTGGGACAGCGTCCACGACCAGCTCCTCACCTCCTTCGAGGGCGGCGACGCCCCCGACGTCATCCACGACGCCTCCGACGACCTCGCCGACTTCGCGTACGGCGGCTACCTCGCCGACCTGACAGAGCTGCTCCCCGCCCGCCTCAAGTCCGACATCCCGGACCGCAGTTGGGCCACGACGACGTTCGGCGACGGCATCTATGGCGTCCCGTTCCTCCAGGAACCGCGTGTCCTGATCGCCAACGCGACCTGGCTGCGCGAGTCCGGCGTACGCATCCCCACGCCCCGACAGCCCTGGACCTGGCCGGAGTTCAGACAGATCACCCGGCAGCTCAGCGGCGACGGCAGGTTCGGCGTCGCCTGGCCCCTGCGCGAACCCGTCTCCGCCACGCTCAACCTGTCCCTCTCGGCGGGCGGGCACCTCTTCCACCGAGGGGACGACGGGAAGGTCACCATCCGCATGGGTGCGGGCGACACGGTCGTACCGCAGACCATCCACGACCAGATTGACGTGGACCACAGCGCCTCCGACTCGACGCTGGGCAGCGGGGGTTCGGACACGCTGCCCGGGTTCTTCGGCGGGAAGTACGCGATGGTCCCCCTCGGGTTCTCCTACCGGCAGCAGATCTCACAGCAGGCACCCAAGGGCTTCGCGTGGCAGGTGCTCCCCGCGCCCGCCGGTGCCGCCGGACTCACCCAGGGGGTCAGCCCGCAGACGCTGTCCGTCGCGCGCGACAGCCGCCACAAGAAGGAAGCCGTCGCCTTCCTCGACTTCCTCCTGCGCCCGCCCAACATGGTCCGCCTCGCCCTCGGCGACTGGATGCTCCCCACCGGGACAACCGCCTTGCGGGACCCCGCACTTCACACCACCGAACACGGCTGGGCGACCGGCACGGCCCTCGCCGGCCACCTCGTCCCCGCGCCCGCCCAGTCCGTGCGCGGCTACCCGGAGTGGAAGGACAAGGTCGCGACACCCGCCCTCCAGGAGTACTACAGCGGGGCCATCGGCCTCGGTGAACTCCGCCAACGCCTGGAGAAGGACGGCAACTTGGTGCTCGCGCGCTACCAGCGCTGAGCGGGCCAGCGGAAAATGCGTTGCCCGGGGTTCCCGGGGGCCCTAACGTCGGGTGCGTGGCAGCAACTTGCGCGATCATCAACACCGGTCTCGGCCGGGGTGTCACGTACTCCCTTCGGATGCGTCGTCTCCCCGGAACCCTGACCGGTCCGGGGTGTGACACCCGCTGACGGCTGAGCCGCCGGGTCGTCCTTCTCCTCCGTACGCCTGATCAGGGTGCACGCGGTCTGCGTGTGCCCCCTTGGCGTGCCCATCTCCTGTCTTCCGGTCGGGGTCACGGCTGCCCGTTCCCCAAGAACCCGGAAGACGAAGGACGTTGGCCATGGCCCGCCCATCCCCTGCCGCACGCGCGCTCTCCCAGAACTTCCTCGCGGACCGCGCCGCCGCGCGGGAACTCGCCCGACTCGCCGTGCCACGCGGTGAGATCGTCCCCCTGATGCTCGAAGTCGGCGCGGGGAAAGGCGCGTTGACCGAACACCTCGCACCGCGCTGCCGCGAGCTGCGGGCGTACGAGATCGATCGCCGGCTGCTGTCCGGGCTGCGCTCCCGGTTCGCCGGAGCACCTCAAGTCGCCGTGATCGGCGGGGACTTCCTCGCCGCGCCGGCGCCGCGTACGCCGTTCTCCGTCGCCGGGAACGTGCCCTTCTCCCGTACGGCGGCGATCGTGGACTGGTGTCTGCGGGCGCCCGGACTCACCGACGCGACGCTGATGACCCAGCTGGAGTACGCCCGCAAGAGGACGGGGGACTACGGGAGTTGGACGCTGGTGACGGTGCGGAGCTGGCCCCGGTACGAGTGGCGGCTGGTCGGGAGGGTGGGGCGGACTCGGTTCCGGCCGGTGCCCCGAGTGGATGCGGGGGTGGTGCGGATCGAGCGGCGGGCCGTGCCGCTGGTCGACGCGGCGGCGTACTCGCGGTGGGTCGGGCTGGTCGAGGC
>NZ_LIRL01000537.1 GCF_001419795.1 Streptomyces niveiscabiei | reverse complement strand
GTGCCGCCCTCGGCGATGAGGAGGTACCAGAAGTCGCCGATGTGGTAGAGGTGCGGCGCCTCGGGGGCCTTCGCGCCGGGCGCGCCGGACCAGATGCGGCGGGCGGGGCCGAGGGTCTCGCCGGTGCGGGGGTCGATGCGGTACTGGCCGACGCCGGCGACCGTGCACCAGCAGGTGCCGTCGTCGTCCCAGGCGAGGTCGGGGTCGATCCCGTGGACGCCGGTCAGGAGGACCGGTTCGGACCAGGGGCCCGCCGGGTCGGTGGCGGTGACGAGGAGGTTCCCGTCGCCGCTGACGTTCGTGACGATCAGCCAGAAGCGGCCGTCGTGGTGGCGGAGCGTGGGCGCGTAGATGCCGCCGGAGGAGGGCGAGTCGAGGGGGAGCCGCAACTGGGTGGGCCGGTCGAGGGCGTTGCCGATCCGGGTCCAGTTCCGCAGGTCCCGGCTGTGGAAGAGCGGTACGCCGGGGAAGTACTCGAAGCTGGAGCAGGCGAGGTAGTAGTCGTCACCGACCCGGCAGACGCTGGGGTCGGGGTGAAAGCCGGGGAGGACGGGGAGGACTGGGTGGGCGACCATGGGGATCACGATCCCTGGGGGCGCCCGGGGTTGGCAAGTGTCGTTCCGTAGATCAGAAAGTTTCGCGCGGATCATCGGAAACTTTCTCGTCGGCGTCCTCACGCGAGCACGCTGCCCGCGTGAGGGCACCGCCGTCACGATCACCGCGCGGGCGGCGCCGTGCTCTCCCGTACCGTCAGCCGCGTCGCGATCTCCACCCCGACCTGCGGCGCCTCCTCCCCGCGCCCCAGCAGCAGCGCCAACTCCGTTGCGGCCACCGCCATTTCGGTGAGCGGCTGGTGGACCGTCGTGAGCGGCGGGTCGACCCACCCGACGACCGGCAGATCGTCGAACCCCACGACACTGAGGTCCTCCGGGATGCGCAGCCCCGCTTCCCGCGCCGCCTGATAGACGCCCAGCGCCTGGAGGTCGTTGGCCGTGAAGATCGCCGTGGGCCGGTCGGGCAGCGCCAGCAGGGCGCGGGCGGCTGCGCGGCCGTCCTCGCGGGTGAGCTGGGTGTGGACGACGAGTTCGGGGTCGTCCGGCAGTCCGGCGGCGCGCAGGGCGGACCGGTGGCCGTCCAGCCGGGCGGCGCAGCAGAGCTGGTCGCGGGGGCCGCCGATCATGGCGATGCGGCGGTGTCCGAGGCCGGTGAGGTGGCGGGTGGCCGCGCGTCCGCCGGACCAGTTGGTGGCGCCGACGAAGGGGACGTCGTCCGGGAGTTCGACGATGGGGTCGAAGACGACGAACGGGATGCCCTTGGCGGTGAGCTGGGCGCGTTCGGCCTCGGAGAGCTGGGCCACGGACAGGACGCAGTTGGGGCGCCGGGCGACCGTGTCGTCCCAGCCCGGCGCGGAGTCGTGCAGACCGAAGCGGGAGACCATGAGGCCGACGCCGTTGCGCCGGGCGACCTCCTCGACGCCGCGGATGATCTCGACCGCCCACATGTCCTTGAGCTCGCGGAAGACGAGTTCGACGACGTTGCTGCGGCCGGCACCCGCGGGTTTGCGGTAGCGGTACTTGTCGACCAGCGCCTCGACGCGGGCCCGGGTGTCAGCGGAGACACCGGACTTGCCGTTGATCACCTTGGAGACGGTCGGGACGGAGACGCCGGCCGACTCGGCGATGTAGGCGATGGTGACGGGCCGGGGCGCGTCGGTGTCGTGGCCGGTCACCCGGTCCGTTGCGTGCTCCTCCAAGGTCGCCTTCCTCGTCGTCGGTACCGGCATTCTCGCACCGCCTCTGGCCCCTCGCGGCTCCCCGTGTTAATTTCTCCGCCGCAGAGAGCGAAAATTTTCCCGCACGGCCAGAGTTTCCTTCGCACCGGCTTCCTGAGCGGCGGCCCACCGAGAGCGGCCCGCGTCCCGGCAGGTCCCGCACCCCACCGTCCGGAAGGTGCACATGGCGAACCTCCTCCGCCGCAGAACCCTGCCCCGGCTCGCGGCCCTCCTGCTGGCGCTCCTCCTGCTCCCCCTGCTGCCGGCCACCGCGCAC
>NZ_LIRL01000536.1 GCF_001419795.1 Streptomyces niveiscabiei | reverse complement strand
TGTTGAGGCTTTCCGGCGATCCCTCAGGGCAGATCGCCGGAAAGTCTCACAGGGCGCGTCAATGAAACGATAGAAGGCATGACGACCGCGAAATTCGTGCTCGAAGTCTCCGTCGACCCCGAACGCCCCGTCGAGGAGCTCGGGCGGATCCTGCGTTACTGGGGCGGCAACCTCCACCACTACGGGCTGGAACCCGGTGACGGGAGTGCCGTGTACGACTCCGCGTACCGGGAAGTGGGCCGGTGGCGGATCGAGGGCACCGGGTAGGCTGGCCGAGGGCCGTGACTGGCGCGCTGGGATGGGACCGACCATCGGGGAGCGGCCCGGAGTGACCGAGTGCCGTGCGCCTGGGCCGAACCTGAACGCCGAACGCCGTAGCCCTACGTCCGGAGGTCTCATGTCCGAGCCCCTGTCCACCCAGTCCACCGCTTTCCGCGCCGCCCTCGATGTCATCCGCGCGGTCGAGCCGCGGGTGGCCGACGCGATCGGCCAGGAGGTCCACGACCAGCGCGAGATGCTGAAGCTGATCGCGTCCGAGAACTACGCGTCTCCGGCGACGCTGCTGGCCATGGGGAACTGGTTCAGCGACAAGTACGCGGAGGGGACGGTCGGGCGGCGCTTCTACGCCGGGTGCCGGAACGTCGACACGGTCGAGTCGCTGGCCGCCGAGCACGCGCGCGAGCTGTTCGGGGCGCGGCACGCGTACGTCCAGCCGCACTCCGGGATCGATGCCAACCTCGTCGCCTTCTGGGCCGTCCTCGCCGACCGCGTCGAGGTGCCGTTCCTGGAGAAGACCGGCGTCCGCCAGATCAACGACCTCTCCGAGGCGGACTGGGCCGAGCTGCGCCAGGCTTTCGGCAACCAGCGCATGCTGGGCATGTCCCTCGACGCGGGCGGCCACCTCACGCACGGCTTCCGCCCCAACATCTCCGGCAAGATGTTCGACCAGCGCTCCTACGGCACGGACCCCGCGACCGGCCTCATCGACTACGACGCGCTGCGCGCCCAGGCGCGTGAGTTCAAGCCGCTGATCCTGGTCGCCGGGTACTCCGCGTACCCGCGCCTCGTGAACTTCCGCGTCATGCGGGAGATCGCGGACGAGGTCGGCGCGACCCTCATGGTCGACATGGCCCACTTCGCCGGCCTCGTCGCGGGCAAGGTCCTCACCGGCGACTTCGACCCGGTGCCGCACGCGCAGATCGTCACGACGACCACCCACAAGTCCCTGCGCGGCCCGCGCGGCGGCATGGTCCTGTGCGACGACTCCCTCAAGGACCAGGTCGACCGGGGCTGCCCGATGGTCCTCGGCGGTCCCCTCCCCCACGTCATGGCCGCCAAGGCGGTCGCCCTGGCCGAGGCCCGCCGGCCGTCCTTCCAGGACTACGCCCAGCGCATCGTGGACAACTCCCGGGCGCTGGCGGAGGGCCTCATGCGCCGGGGCGCGACCCTGGTCACGGGCGGCACGGACAACCACCTCAACCTCATCGACGTATCCACCTCGTACGGCCTCACCGGCCGCCAGGCGGAAGCGGCTCTGTTGGACTCCGGCATCGTCACCAACCGCAACGCCATCCCCGCCGACCCGAACGGCGCCTGGTACACCTCCGGCATCCGCATCGGCACGCCCGCCCTGACGACCCGCGGCCTCGGCACGTCCGAGATGGACGAGGTCGCCGGCCTCATCGACCGCGTCCTCACGGCGACCCAGCAGGGCACCACCAAGTCGGGCGCGGTCTCCAAGGCGGCGCACGTCCTGGACACCAAGGTCTCCGAGGAGATCGCCCAGCGCGCGACGGACCTCGTCCAGGGCTTCCCGCTGTACCCGGAGATCGACCTGGGCTGAAAGACCTGACCGAAGCTCCGTCGCCGGAGTCGCCTTCCTGCGACGGAGCTTCGTGCTGCTCACGGCAGCACCCTGCACAGCGCCGCCAGCGCCGCAGGCCACGTGTGGTCCGACGGTGTGCCGTACCCGACGACGAGGGCGTCGCGGGATGTGGTGAGGGTCGCGTGGCGGAAGCGGGTCAGGCCGTAGAGGGCGAGGCTCTGCCAGGCTGCCGCGTGGATGACGGAGTGTTCCGTGCCCGGGGGGAGGCTGAGGACGGCGTGGAGGCCGGCGGCGATGCCGGTGACGCGGACGTCGGGGGCGTGGGTGGTGACGGCGGTGACGAGGTCGTCGCGGCGGCGCCGGTAGCGGAGGCGGGAGGCGCGTACGTGGCGGTCGTAGGCGCCGGAGTCGATGAACTCGGCGAGGGTGAGCTGTTCTAGGGCGCTGGTCGATTGGGCGCCGTTGAGGCGGGCCGCTTCGGCCGTGAGGGACGGGGGGAGGACGAGCCAGGCGATGCGCAGGCCGGGGGCGAGGGACTTGCTGGCGGTGCCGAGGTAGACGACGTGGTCGGGGGCGAGGTCCTGGAGCGCGCCGACCTGCTGCCGGTCGTAGCGGAACTCGCCGTCGTAGTCGTCCTCCAGGA
>NZ_LIRL01000535.1 GCF_001419795.1 Streptomyces niveiscabiei | reverse complement strand
TCGCCGTCGTAGTCGTCCTCCACCACGAACCCGTCCACCGCGCGCGCCCACTCCAGGAGCCGTGCGCGGCGCTCCGGCGCGTACGCGATGCCGGTGGGGAACTGGTGGGCCGGCGTGGTGACGACCGCGCGCACACGCGCGTGGCGCAGCGGTCCGAGGGCGAGCCCGCCGTCGTCCAGGGGCAGCGGTACGACGCCCAGACCGGCGCCCGCGTACAGGGCGGCGTGCGGCGGGCTCCCGGGGTCCTCCACGCCGACCTCGCGGATCCCGCGCGCGTGGAAGGCGCCGCCGAGCAGCGCGAGCGCCTGCGCGACGCCGGAGACGACGATCAGCCGCTCCGGATCGGCGACGACTCCCCGGCGCCGGGTCAGCAGGGCGGCGAGGGCCGTGCGCAGGCGGGGGAGGCCGCGCGGGTCGGGGTAGCCGAGGTCCTGGTGGGGGAGTTCGGCCAGCACGGCGCGCTGGGCCGCGGACCAGGCGGCGCGCGGGAACAGCGACAGGTCCGGTGAGCCGGGCACGAAGTCGACGCGCGCACCCGGTGAGCGCGGCGCACGGTCCCGCGCGCGGGGCGCCGCCGCGCGGACGGCGTCCCCGACCCAGGTTCCCGCGCCGCGCCCGCTGCGGAGATACCCCTCGGCCGTCAACTGCTCGTACGCCTCGGTCACCAGCCCCCGCGACACGCCCAGATCGGCGGCGAGGTCCCGGCTCGACGGCAGCCGTGTCCCGGCGGCCAGCCGTCCCGTACGGATCGCCTCCCGCAGAGCCTGCTGCACCGCGCGTCCCCGCGCGCGTGCGGGCGCGGCGACCGCAGGCCGCAGCACCTCCCACGGAGTGGTCCCCGACGACGCCATGGAAGTGGACCTTAACGCGGGCCGCCGCCGTTCCTAACGTCCCGTCCATGAACGCCACTTCCGCGCGCGGAGCGCTCTTCGCCGCGCTCGCCTGCCTCCTCGTCGGGGCCTCCTTCACCGCCAACAGCATGCTGGGCGACTATCCGTACGCGGGCGGGCAGGCGCTGCGCTACGGCCTCGCCTTCCTCCTGCTCGCGCCTCTGGCGCGTGGCGCACGGCAGCGCCTTCTGCACCTGACCCTCCGCCAATGGTTGCGCGTCGCACTGCTGTCGGGCGTCGGCATGGTCGGCTTCAACCTGGCCGTCCTCGCGGCGGAACAGTCCGCCGAACCTGCCGTCCCCGGCGTGTTCGTCGGGTGCGCGCCGGTCGTCGTCGCCGTCCTGGTGCCGCTCCTGGAAGGGCGCCGGCCCCGGCTGTGGGGTGCGTTTCTGGTGGCCGCGGGCGCGTTCGTCGTGCAGGGGTGGGGGCGTACGGACAGCGCCGGGCTCGCGTTCTCCGCCTGCGCGCTGGCCGGTGAGGTGGGGTTCGCGGTCCTGGCGGTGCCGGTGCTGCGTGCGCTCGGGCCGGTGCTGACGTCGGCGACGGTGTGCGGGGTGGCCGCGGTCGAGTCGGCTGTGCTGGGGGTGGTTGTCGAC
>NZ_LIRL01000534.1 GCF_001419795.1 Streptomyces niveiscabiei | reverse complement strand
GGTTGATCTCTTGAGGCTGCGCCGGAACACGCAGCCTCAAGAGATCAACCGGCACGCGTGCGCACGAGGCGTCGGGGCACGCGGGCCTCGC
This sequence comes from Streptomyces niveiscabiei, assembly GCF_001419795.1. Lineage (GTDB taxonomy): Bacteria > Actinomycetota > Actinomycetes > Streptomycetales > Streptomycetaceae > Streptomyces > Streptomyces niveiscabiei. The sequence continues at coordinate 5,589 of NZ_LIRL01000534.1, read as the reverse complement.
GGAGTGTTACGCGCTGATCGGGCGCGCCCATGTCGGTGTCGCCCCTGTCAGCCGGCACAGGGCCAGGTACAGCGGTATCGGCGGCGTGTACGGGACGGTTCCCGTCGGCCGGTTGATGAGGGTGAGGGTGTGCGGCGTGTCGGGAAGGACCGCCCCGGTCGCGTACTGCGCGGGCGCGGGCCACTCGACGGCGTAGTCGGAGTCCGCGGGGACGAGCCACCACCAGTGCGTGTCGTCGGCGTACACGCACCCCACGCGCGGGAGGCGCGGCATCAGGAGGGGGCCCAGGCGCGCGGGTACGGCGACGGCGTCGCAGCCCAGGGGGACCGTCATGCCGTCGGGGACGGGCAGGCGCGCGGGAGCGCCGGGCGTGTGTGTGAGGTGGCGGCCGACTCGGACGAGCGTGTTCATGGTGAGCACCGGACCTTCGGCGGACGGGGCGCTCACGCCCTGCCCCGCTCCCGGCCACGCTCGCCTGCGCCGGGAACTCCCGGTTGCGACGTCGCGGTGGCCGAACCGGGGTGCGAGCGCCAGCTGGTGGAGTCGCCGTCAGGGCTCTGGGCGTGCTGCCTGCGGCTCGGATGCCCCGGAAGCGCAGGGGGCTCGGGGTGGGTGTGCGGCGGATGGTGCGGAAGGAGGGGCGCGGGCCGCTGCGCCTGCGCGGGATGCGCGGTGTGGGACGGCCGGGCCGACGCCTCGGCGGCGTACCGCGAAGCCCCGCCCGGATCTGCTGCCGCCCGCTGTGTCACCACCCGCTCGTCCAGGTTCCCGCCCGCACCCGTGGGAGCCGCCTTGCCGGCCTCGCCGTCGTGGGGCGTGGGTTCGTCGGACGGGTTCGGCTTCGGGCGGGCGCCCCAGCCGAGGTCGTTGTGCGGGGCACTGGCGCCTCGGGCGAGCTCGGCCCACACCACGAGGCCGGGGCCGTGCTCCTGGGCGCCCCAGGCGCGGCACAGGGCGTCGACGAGGAGGAGGCCGCGGCCGTGTTCCTCCTCGGGGAGCTGGGGGGACGGACGAGGTTCACCCGGCGCGCACCCTTCGTCACGCACCGCGATACGCAGCGTGTCCGCGCCGTCCTGGAGCTCGCACACGACGACCCCGCCGGCCGTGTGCACGATCGCGTTGGTGACCAGCTCGGTGATGACGAGGGCGGCCGAGTCGCACGTGTCCTCGCACACCGACCAGCCGCTCAGTCGGGCCCGCACCAGGCGTCTCGCCTGGGCCGGGGAACCCGGATGTGCGGCCAGCTCGAACCGGAACCGGCGCTCGGCAGAGGTCTGGTCAGAACCTGCTCCCGGCGCGGCACCGAGACCGGCGGGGCGGCCTGCGGCGGCGTCTGTTCCTAAAGGCGCGGACGGAATCACGCTTGCCACTATCGCCCCGCCGTGAACACTTGGCAAGTGTCACTCTGAAAATTGCAGAGTGCTGCGCGACGCGGTGGGACGCCGTGGCACACTGCTCGCAACAGCACGTAGAGCGGCGCCGATTGGGACCCCGGAGGGCCGTCGCCCACGCACGGACGTACATCGCCGTACGCGCGCGTGGCGGCCGTACAGAACTCCGCGAGGTCTCCGAACGGCGCCGCAGGGCTGTCGGGAATCTTTCCGGCCGGCAGTCCGCGTGGCCGCCGCACGGCCGCCGTGCGGGTCAGGAGAACAGTCGGGGACGTTCGTGGAGTTTCGTGGAGGTGGAGCGTGAGCGAGCCGCGGTCCGCGCCGACCGTGGGACAGGTCGTCCTCGGCCGGCGCCTGCTGGACCTGCGGGAACGCGCAGGGCTCAAGCGCGAGGAGGCCGCCAAGGTCCTGCGCGTCGCGCCCGCCACGATCCGCCGGATGGAGAACGCCGAGGTCGCGCTCAAGATCCCGTACCTGCAACTGCTCCTGAAGGCGTACGGCGTCGCGGGCGACGAGGCCGAGGGCTTCGTACGGCTCGCCGAGGACGCCAACCGGCCGGGCTGGTGGCAGCGGTACCACGACGTCCTGCCCGGCTGGTTCTCCATGCACGTCAGCCTGGAGGGCGCCGCCTCTCTGATCCGCCAGTACGAGCCGCACTTCGTCCCCGGACTGCTCCAGACCGAGGACTACGCGCGCGGGGTGCTCGTCTCGGGCGCGATCGCGCAGACCCGGCCGGAAGACATCGACCGTCTCGTCGCCCTGCGCATGCGCCGCCAGGATCTGCTCACTCGTCCCGACGCGCCCCGGATATGGGTCGTCATGGACGAGACGGTGCTGCGCCGCCCGGTCGGCGGCCCGGAGGTGATGCGTGCGCAGATCGACAGACTGCTCGACGCCGCGAAGCTGCCCAACGTGGTGCTCCAGGTCGCCCCGTTCGCCAACGGGCCGCACCCGGGCACGTACGGGCCCTTCGTGCTGTTCCGATTCGCCATGCCGGAGCTTCCGGACATGGTCTACAGCGAGTACCTGACCGGCGCGGTCTATCTCGACGCGCGTGAGGAGGTGGCGACACACCTCGAGGTCATGGACCGCATGGCGGCGCAGGCCGCTACGGCACATCGCACGAAGGAGATCCTCCGGGATCTCCGCAAGGAGCTGTAAATGAAGCGCATCTCGTCCTCTCCCGCCCCGCGGATCTACAACGGCATGCCCGCGCGGGAACTGGGCAACGAGGGCTGGCACAAGCCGTGGAGCGGCGGGAACGGGGGGAACTGCCTGGAGGCGATGAAGCTGGAGGACGGCCGGATCGCACTGCGCCAGTCCACCGATCCGGACGGACCCGCGCTGATCTACACCCCGGCCGAGATGACGGCGTTCATCGAGGGAGCGAAGGCGGGTGAGGCGGACTTCCTGCTCTCCTGAACGCCTTGTTCATGGGTCCGGATCATGTTCGGTGACTTCCTTTTTGTTTGCTTTTCGCACCTCTCTAAAATTGACTGCTCGACCCACATTGATCAGTTATGACCGTATCGACCGCCCTCTAGGCAGGTGACCTACAGCCACGACCACATGCGGCGCGGGGCGTCCACCAGACGACTCAGCGCGACCACCGGGAACGGCGGTTGCTCGGCCTCGTGCCGCTCCAGGCTCAGCCCGTAGTAGATCTGCTCGATCGACGGCGGCCCGACCGCGAGATTGCGCCGGACCGCCGCCGACGGGGACTCCTCGCCGGTCTGCACCAGATACGCCGCCGCCATCGTCCCCGTACGGCCCACCCCCGCGCCGCAGTGCACGAACACCCGCCCCGGCGCGTCCCGCACGACCGCGAGGAACCGCCGCACCTGCGCCTGCGTGGGCGTCTGCCCGTCCCGCACCGGCAGGCGTACGGCCGTGAGCCCCGCCTCCCCCGGTTCGGCGAGCTGCGCCGCGCTCAGGTCCTCCGCGCGCAGGTCCACGACCGTCGTGAACCCGAGCCGCCTCAGCTCGCCGTACCCGTCCGGCTTCGGCGCTGCGCCCCGCCACAGCCGGCCCTCGGTGTCCACCGGCTGGAAGTGATGAACCCCACGCAGGTCGTGCGTCCCCGGCGGCGTCGCGGTGTCCTCGCGCGCGAGGTACGACAGCCCGAGGATGCCCAGCGCGCCGGTCGCCCAGAGCGCGAGATACCCCACCGCCACGATCAGCGATCCGCGCAGCACACGCCTGCGGATCCGCCGTGAGGGTCGTGAGGGCGAAGACGGGGAGGGGGAAGGTGCGACGACGACGGCCATGGGCAACCCGGGGGTGTCGGGAACGGGGGACGTTTTCGCATGGTAACCCGATGGGGTGAAGAAGTGACGAGAGTGTACAAAACGGCAAGATTGGGGGAAGGTGGCGCGCTACGGCGGCGGCAGCACCGCGCACAGCGCCCCCAGCGCCCCCTCGTACGCGTGCTCCGGCGGCGTGCCGTACCCCACCACGAGACCGTCGCCCAGCGACCCCTCCGCCGCCGGGTGCCGGAACCCCGCGAGGCCCTCCAGCGCGACCCCGCGCGCGGCTGCCGCCTCGACCGTCGCCCGCTCGGTGCCGTCCGGTAGCCGCAGCACCGCGTGGAGCCCCGCCGCGACCCCGCTGACCCGGATGTGCGGCGCCCGCTCGGCCAGCGCCCCGACGAGCCGGTCACGCCGCGCGCGGTACCGCTGCCGCATCCGGCGCACATGGCGGTCGTACGCCCCCGACACGACGAAGTCGGCCAGCGCCAGCTGCTCCGGGACGCCCGACCAGGCCTCGCGCTCGCCCTTCGCCTCGCGCACGGCGCCGACCAGGTGGTCCGGCAGCACCAGCCAGCCCAGCCGCAGGGCCGGCGACAGGCTCTTGCTGACCGAGCCGACGTACACGACCCGCTCCGGATCGAGGCCCTGGACGGCGCCGACGGGACGGCGGTCGTAGCGGAACTCCCCGTCGTAGTCGTCCTCCAGGACGATCGCCCCGCGCGCGCGTGCCCAGTCGGCCACCGCCGCCCGGCGCTCCGGGTGCAGCGGGCCGCCGGTCGGGAACTGGTGGGCCGGCGTGAGCAGGACGGCCCGCTCCCGCCCCAGCAGGTCCACGCGCGCGCCGTGGTCGTCCAGGGGCAGCGGTACGGTCCGTACGCCCGCGTCCGCGAGCAGGTCCTGGTGGAAGGCCAGCCCGTACGACTCGACGCCCACCGGGCCGCGCAGCACCCCGCCCCCGCCCTGGCCGAACAGCAGCCGCAGCGCGTGCGCGAAGCCGGCGCAGACCACGATCCGGTCCGGCTCGGTGCGCACCCCGCGCGCGCGTGCCAGGAACTCCGTCAGCGCCTCCCGCAGCTCCCGCCGCCCCGCCGGGTCCCCCGGCCCGAACGCCTCGCTCGGCGCGGCCTGCAACGCCCGCCGGTAGGACGCCAGCCAGGCCGCGCGCGGGAACGACGAGGCGTCCGGCGTACCCGGCCGCAGGTCGTATCGCGGGCCACGCGCGCGTGGAGGGCCACTTACGGCCGGTTTCCCGGCGTGTCGCAGGGGCTCCGTACGGTCCGCCACGCGCGTCCCCGACCCCTGCCGCGCGGTCAGCCAGCCCTCGGCGACGAGTTCGGCGTACGCGTCCGCCACCGTGTTCCGGGCCACCCCGAGGTCGGCGGCCAGCGAACGGTACGGCGGCAGCCGGGTCCCCGGCGCGAGCCGGCCACTGCGGACGGCGTCCCGCAGCGCACCGGCGACAGCGGCCCGGCGGCCACCCGGGCCCGACACGTCGAGATGCAGGTCGGAGCCGATGCGCCGGGCGGAATTGACCCATGAATTCGCCATGGAAATGCACCCTACAGAGGGGCTTTACGGGGCCTAGATTCGAGGCATGACGACGCAGACGGTCACTGACATCGACACCACCGGCATCACCGCCGCCGACATCGAGGCGGGTGTCGCCGCCGCCGAGGCCGCCCGCACCCGGCTGGACTTCGCCAGCGCCTCCCGCAAGACCTACCGGGCCGTCGTGGCCCTCGGCATGGCCGCGCGCGAGGGACTCGACCCCGCCCTCGTCGAACTCGTCCAGATCCGCGCCTCGCACCTCAACGGCTGCGCCTACTGCCTCCACATGCACACCAACGACGCCCGCAAGGCCGGTGAGCACGAGGACCGCCTCCACCTCGTCCCCCTCTGGCGCGAGGCCCGCCACTTCTACACCCCGAAGGAGCGCGCGGCCCTGGCCC
>NZ_LIRL01000533.1 GCF_001419795.1 Streptomyces niveiscabiei | reverse complement strand
CTGCACGGAGACGTCCAGCGCGGAGACCGGCTCGTCGCAGATGATGACCTCGGGGTTGAGGGCGAGTCCGCGGGCGATGCCGATGCGCTGCCGCTGGCCACCGGAGAACTGGTGGGGGTAGCGGTTGATGTACTCCGGGTTGAGGCCGACGACGTCGAGCAGTTCCTTCACCCGCTGGCGCCGGTCGCCCTTGGGGGCCACCTCGGGGTGGATGTCGTACGGCTCCCCGATGATGTCGCCGACCGTCATGCGCGGGTTCAGCGAGGTGTACGGGTCCTGGAAGATCATCTGGATGTTCCGGCGGACGGCCTTGAGGGCCTTGCCGGACAGCCGGGTGATGTCCTCACCCTTGTAGAAGACCTCGCCGGACGTCGCGCGCTCCAGGTTCATCAGGAGCTTGGCGACGGTCGACTTGCCGCAGCCGGACTCGCCCACGATGCCGAGCGTCTCGCCCTTGTAGAGGTCGAAGGAGACCCCGTCGACGGCCTTGACGGCGCCGACCTGGCGCTTGATGACGATGCCCTGCGTCAGGGGGAAGTGCTTGACGAGGTTGCGCACCTGGAGGATGGGCTCACCCCGGTCCGCCGGAGCCGCCTCCTTGGACACGGAGACGTCCGGCTTGACGTCCTCGGGCTCGGCGGCCTTGGTCGTCTCAGCCATGGATCGTCTCCTTCCAGAAGTGGCACGCGCTGGCGCGGCCGGGCAGTTCCGTACCGTCCCGCTCGGTCACCGGGACGAGCGGCGGCAGGTCCGTACGGCAGATGTCCTGCGCCTTCTCGCAGCGCGGGTTGAAGGCGCAGCCCTGCGGGACCTTGAGCAGGTTGGGCGGCAGGCCCTTGATCGCGTACAGCTCCTGGCCCTTCTGGTCCAGGCGCGGGATCGAGTCGAGCAGACCCCGGGTGTACGGGTGGGCGGGGCGCTTGTACAGCTCGTGCACCGGCGCCGTCTCCACGATCCGGCCCGCGTACATCACGGCGATCTTGTCGGCGACGTCCGCGACGACCCCGAGGTCGTGGGTGATGAGGATGAGCCCCATCTGGTACTCGCGCTGGAGCTCCGCGAGCAGGTCCATGACCTGGGCCTGGACGGTCACGTCGAGGGCCGTGGTGGGCTCGTCGGCGATGATCAGGTCCGGTTCGAGGGCGAGCGCCATGGCGATCATGATGCGCTGGCGCATACCGCCGGAGAACTGGTGGGGGTAGTCGTTGACGCGAGCCGCGGCGGCCGGGATCTTCACCCGGTCCATCAGCTCGATCGACTTCGCCTTGGCGTCCTTGCGGGACATCCCCTGGTGGACGCGGAACATCTCACCGAGCTGGAAGCCCACGCTGAGCACGGGGTTGAGCGAGGAGAGCGCGTCCTGGAAGATCATCGCGATGCGGGCACCGCGCAGCTTGCGCCGCTCCTCCTCGGACATGGTCAGCATGTCCTGGCCCTTGAAGCGGATCTCGCCCTGGGGGATGCTGGCTGGCGGCATGTCGAGGATGCCCATGATCGCCTGAGCCGTCACGGACTTGCCCGAACCGGACTCGCCGAGCACGGCGAGCGTCTCTCCGGACTTCACCGAGTAGTTGACACCGTTGACGGCGCGGACGACGCCCTCGCGGGTCTTGAACTCGACGTGCAGGTCGCGGACTTCGAGCAGCGGGCTGTCGCTGTCCTGGCCGTCCCGGGGAGCCGGGACTGCGTCCGTCGTATCGATGGTGGTCACGTACGCCTCCCTAGCGCATCTTGGGGTCGAAGGCGTCGCGCACCACGTCGCCGAGCATGATGAACGCCAGCACGGTGATGCTGAGGAAACCGGCCGGGAACAGCAGTGCGTGCGGCGAGGTGAGGAACCGGTCCTGCGCGTCGGAGATCATCAGGCCCCAGGAGATGTTGGGGGCCTGGATGCCGATGCCGAGGTAGGACAGGGCGGCTTCGGCGGCGATGTAGACGCCGAGGTTCATCGTGGTGATGACGATGACGGGGGCCAGCGTGTTGGGCAGGATGTGCCGGAACGCGATCCGCTTCGAGTCGGCGCCGAGTGCTCGCGCCGCCGCGACGTAGTCGTGGTACTTGTTCGCGATGACCTCGCCGCGCATGATCCGGTAGACCTGTGGCCAGCCGAGGATCGCCATGATGAACGAGACGCCCCAGACGTTGCCCGCGTTGAAGATCGACATGATCAGCAGACCGCCGATGATCAGCGGCAGGGAGGCGAAGATCTCGGTGATGCGGGAGACGACCGAGTCGACCCAGCCGCCGATGAGACCGGCGAGCATGCCGAGGAGGCCGCCGATCAGGGTGGTGGCGAGGGTGGTGACGACACCGACCACGATCGAGTTGCGGGTGCCCCAGACGGTGCGGGTGTAGATGTCGCAGCCCTGGACGTCGTAGCCGAACAGGTGTCCGGAGGACGGCCCGTTCATCGAGTTTTCCAGCTGGCAGAAGCCGTCGGACAGCGGCGAGCGGGACGTGAACAGGCCGGGCGCGATCGCCAGCGCGAGCAGGGCCAGGATGATGATCACGGTGAAGATGAACATGGGCCGCTTGCGCAGGTCCGCCCAGCCGTCCTTGAGGAGGCTCGCCTGCCGGGCCGCCGCCTTCTCCTCCGCCTCCAACTCCTTGGCCAGCGCGGCCTCGTCGGGGACAGAGGGCTTCTCTATCGTCTTCTCACTCATAGCGGATCCTCGGGTCGAGCACGGCGTACAGCAGGTCTACGAGGAGGTTGGCCACCAGGTAGATCAGGACGAGCAGGGTCACCAGACCGACCACGACGGGCCGTTCGCGCAGGTACACGGACTGGGCGATCTGGCCGCCGAGACCGGGCAGGTTGAAGACGCGCTCGGTGATGATGGCGCCGCCCATCAGGGCGCCGAGGTCCATGCCCAGGAAGGTGACGACCGGGATCAGCGAGTTGCGCAGCGCGTGCACGCCGATGACGCGGCGACGGGGCAGGCCCTTGGCGACCGCGGTGCGCACGTAGTCGGCGCGGATCGACTCGCCCATGCTCGTCCGGGTGAGGCGGGCGATGTAGGCCATGGAGGTCGAGGCCAGGACGATGGCGGGCAGGATGTAACTCTGCGGCCAGCCCTTCTCGATACCGGCGACCGGTGTGGCCTTGAGGTTCACACCGAGCTCCAGCTGGAGCACGCTGCCGAGGACGAAGACGGGGATGGAGATCAGGATCAGCGTGGAGACCAGCACCACGTTGTCGATGAACTTGCCCTTCTTCAGCGCGGCGAAGATACCGGCGACGATGCCGATCACGGCCTCGATGCCGAACGCGGTGAGGGCGAGCTTCAGCGTGACCGGGAACCGCTCGGAGACGATCTCCGAGATCTCGCGGCCGTTGTACGTCTGGCCCAGGTCACCGGTGAAGACGCCGGTGATGTAGTGCCAGTACTGCTGGTACAGCGGCTCGTTGAGGTGGTACTGCTCACGCAGCATCGCCGCGATGTTGGGGTCGGCGCGCTTCTCGCCGGCGAGAGCCTGGATCGGGTCGCCGGGCAAAGCGAAGACCAGGCAAAAGATGATGAACGTGACGCCTATCAGTACAGGGATTGCCTGTAGCAGGCGTCGCGCCGCATATCGGCCCATGGGTACTCCAGAGGGGGGGTTGCTGTAACCGTCCGAGGCCGGGGGCACGGCTGTTCAGGACGGGAGACGGCAGACGGGGTGAGCAGGGGAAGGACCCGCCTCCCCCTGCTCACCCTGGTCCGCTGTTGGCCGGAAACCGCTCAGTTGCGTACTAGCTGAGCTTGACCGAGTCCCACAGGACGTTGTGGCCGGCGATCTTGACCGACTTGATCTTGTCGCTGAAGCCGCCGTTCAGCTTGTAGAAGTAGATCGGGATGTACGGCATCTCGTCGAGCAGGATGTCGTCCGCCGCCTGGTACTTCTTGATGGCGTCGGCCGGGGTCGCGCCCTGGTCGCCCTCGACGAGGAGCTTGTCGAAGGCCGGGTTCGAGTAGCCGGCGTAGTTGGAGCCGTTGGCGATGGCGTCCGTGGAGTAGATCGGACGGAGGTAGTTCTCCATGTCCGGGTAGTCCATGTTCCAGCCCATGCGGAACGCGCCCTGGTACTTCTTCGCGTCCAGGTCGTTGAGGATGGTCTGGAACTGCTCGAACGGCTTGGCCGTGACCTTGATGCCCAGGTTCTGCTGGATCTGGTTCGCGACCGCGGTGACCCACGCCTTGTGGTCGCCGTCGGCGTTGTAGCCGATCTCCAGGGTGTTGCCCGGGAGGCCGCCGCTGGCCTTGTACAGCGCCTTGGCCTTCGTCGGGTCCAGCGTGCACGCGTCGCCGCACGCGCCCTGACGGTAGCCGTCGATGATCGGGCTGATGAAGTCGTCGGCCGGCATGCGGGAGCCGAGGAAGATCTTGTCGGCGATCGCCTTGCGGTCGATCGACATCGAGATCGCCTTGCGGAGATCCTTGTTCTGGAAGAGCTTGTTGTACTTCAGCGGGAAGCCGATGAACCCGACGCCGGAGTCGGACTCGTCGAGCGTGCGGCCCGGGAGGTCCTTCTTGTACGTCGGCAGACCCGAGTTCGGGATCGTGATGTCGAGGTCGAGGTTGCCGGCGACCAGGTCCTTGTAGGCGGTGTCCTGGTTCGAGTAGATCTTGAAGTTGATGCCCTTGACGGTGTACTTCGCCGCGTCCGGGTACTTGTCGTACTTCTTCAGCGAGATCGACTCGTTGTGCTTGACCTTGCCGTCCATCATGTACGGCCCGTTGCCGATCGGGGCCTCACCGAAGCCCTTGGGGTCCTTGAAGAACGCCTTGGGCAGCGGGGCGAACGCGGTGTACGACAGCTGCGCGCGGAACGCGGAGAACGCACCGGTCAGCGTGACCTGGAACGTGTTCTCGTCGATGACCTTGAGACCGGACATCTTGTCGGTCGCGGGCTTCTTGCCCTCGCCCGGGTTCAGGTCGGTCCAGCCCTGGATGTGGTTGAACAGGGCGTTGGTCTGCTGCGCGTTCTGCTGGTTGGCGCCGTAGTTCCAGGCGTCGACGTAGGACTGCGCCGTGACCTTCTCACCGTTGTGGAAGGTGTAGCCCGGCTTCAGCTTGAACGTCCAGACCTTGTTGTCCTTGGTCTCGATCGAGGCCGCCATGTCGTCGACGACCTTGTTGTCCGCGTCGAGCTTGGTCAGACCCGTGAAGAGGGCGTGGATGACCTGGGCGCCCTCGGTCTCGTAGGTGTTGCTCGGAACAAGTCCGTTCTGCGGCTCACCGATCTGCATCGCGACAATGCCGTCGTTCTTGCCGGAGCTGCCGCTGTCACCGCCGCCGCCACAGGCCGTCGCGCCGAGTACCACCACCGTGGCTATGGCCACCCACTTGGCGCTCTTGGCACCGCGCATGGGTTCCTCCTCATGAGTCCCTAGGTTCACCGCATAGAAGAGCACAAGACATCACACCGTCACCGATGTCGGTAAGAGTCAGTGCCCCCTGCGCTCGCGAGCCGACGCCACCTGAAGACGTGGACCCGTAGTTCCGAGCTCTACGCGCCTAACTATCTGCCATCACACATGGCCGAACCACACCCGCAAGGTCTCGGTTCGATCACACCTGCCGCCTACTTCTTCCAAAATCCGGACAAAGCGCTAGGTGAAAGATCCCTGCGAAACGGACTTGTTACACAACTATCGACGATAGGTGTCCGGATAGCGGACGCTGGCGCAAAAAAATCATTTGCCAACAAGTGCGGAGGAACTCCCTCGACGCACCGGGCGGAACAAAACGTGACGTTCCCCGACAGGTGACCCGTCGCCCTCGCCACGATAGCGCCGCGCCGCCCTCCGGTGCGATCGCTCCGCGAAAGCCCGCCCAGGTCGTAGGGAAAACCCTGTACGCACAAGGACCGGATCCCTCGAAAGGAACCCGGCCCTCATCACTCTCTTCTTACTGCGCGCGTCAGCAGTACCCGTTCTTCGCGGCCCGCTTCGCCGTACCCGCCGCGGGGTTCTCGGTGCACTTCACGGCACCCTCCGCCTCGACGCTCCAGCTGCGCGCCTTGCCGTAACCGACACTTCCCCAGCCCGTCCCCCGGGAGTTGCAGGTCTTGGCGGAGTAATAGCCCGACACCTTCTTGACTCCGCTGAAGATCGCGTACGTCCCCGGCTGGTTGAAGTTGAACGTGATCGTCTCGCTCGTCTCCTTGGTCTTCTCCCCCGCCCGCGAGAGTGTCCCCGACACATTGGCGTCCAGGCTGGAGATCACCCAGCTCGCCGAGTAGCTGACCCCGGTGGTGATCTCCCGGCCGGAGGTCACGGTCGCCCGGAGCGTCGCGGTCTTGGAGTGCGTGCCGGTCGTACCTGCCGCAATGCTGATCTGCTTGGCGTGCGTGATAACCCAACTCTGGCTGACGCTGGTCCACTTGGCGCTCTTGTAACCCGGCTCACAGACGAGCGGAGCAGCGTTCGCGGCGGTGGCCGGGCCCAGCACGACCGTGGCGGCGACGAACCCCGTGACGCCGGCGACGGACAGCAGCTTCTTCTTCATGAAGTCCCCCTTCTCCATACGGACGGCCCTGGTGAGGAGCCGTGCGAGGAAATTAGCAGTGGGACTCGGGGGATTTCGTGGCACTTGAGCGAGATCTGAGAGTCGAGGGCCGGCGCCCGGCTCTCCGGGCCCCCCGCCCACCCCTCCGC
>NZ_LIRL01000532.1 GCF_001419795.1 Streptomyces niveiscabiei | reverse complement strand
CCCCCACCCAGGAGCCCCCCGATGAGCACCGACACCGCCGCCCCCCTCTCCATGCGCCAGGCGTTCAACGGCACCGTCCTCGCCTCCGCGATCGCCGCAGCCGTCGAACTCGGTCTCCTCGACGTCCTCGACGAGGACCGCACCTGTGCCCTCGACGCCTTCGCCCGCGAGCACGGCCTGAGCTTTCGTGCGCTGCGGCTCATCGTGGACGCCCTGGAGGGCGCCGACGCGGTCGCCACCGTCGGTGATGGCGTCACCCTCGTGCCCGGCCCCCGCTTCAGCGAACTCTGGGAGAACAAGGGCTACTTCGTGTGGCTGGTCCAGGGACACGCCCCCCTCCTTGCCCGGGCCGGTGAACTCGCCCGTGCCGGACGCGGCCAGGACGCCGTACGGCTGCGCGACGGCGCTGCCATCGCCCGCGCGGGACGCGACTACGGGCACTTCCATGTCGACCCCGTCGTCGAACGGGTCACCGCCGGCCTTGACTTCGAGCGCGCCGCCGACCTGGGCTGCGGCAGCGGACGCCGGCTCGTCCGACTCGCTCTGCGCCACCCCGGGAAGCGGTTCGTCGGTATCGACGTCGATGCGGGGGCGGTCGAGGCCGCCACCAAGGCCGTCGCCGATGCCGGGCTCGGTGACCGCGTCGAGATCGTGCACGGAGACGTCGCCCGCCTGGCCAAGGGCCGCCACCCCGGCGTCGACCTCGTCCTGTCCTTCTTCCTCGGCCATGACCTGTGGCCCCCGGCGGACTGCGCCGCCTCGCTCGGCCGGCTGCGCGAGGCGTTTCCCGACGTACGGCGTCTGCTGCTCGGCGACACCTACCGCTCCGACCTCAGCAACGACCCCGCCGCGCCGCTGTTCTCGCTCGGCTTCGAGTACACCCACGCCCTCATGGACCAGCACATCCCCGACACCGGCGAATGGGAGGACGCCATCGCCCGCTCCCCGTGGCGCCTCGACGACCGCACCGAACTGGACGTCCCCCACAGCTGCATCCTCCACCTCACGCCGAGAACCTGAGCCCGGGGCCCCACGACGTACACGGCCCGGCCGGGGGAGCGATGACATCGTGGGGCCGAGACAGCGAGGGGGAACCCACACCATGACCGCACCGCGAGAAGAGACACAGATGCCCGCGACACCCAGCGACCTGGTCCGACCGCTGCCCGAACTGCTGCGCGGACACGCCAGGACGCGCGGCACGAAGGTCGCGTTCTCCGACACCCGTACGTCGCTCACCTTCGCGGACCTCGACCTGCGCACGGCACGCCTCGGCGGCCACCTGGCCGCCCTCGTGCCGAGGGGCTCCCGGGTCGCGATCCTCCTCGGCAACCGTGTGGAGACCGTGGAGAGCTACCTGGGCGTCAACCGGGCGGGCTGCGTCGGCGTCCCCGTCAACCCGCACTCCTCCGACGCCGAACTCACCCACGTCCTCACCGACAGCGACGCCCTCGCCGTCATCACCGACACCGCCCACGCCGACCAGGTCCGCACGGTCCTGCCGCCCGGCGGACGGCACGTCATCGTCGTCGGCGACTCCTACGAGGACCTCGTCACCCGCGACCCCGCCACCCCGGCCCGCGACGACCTCGGCCTCGACGAACCCGCGTTCCTGCTCTACACCTCCGGCACCACCGGCGTTCCCAAGGGTGTCCTGTCGACGCTGCGCGCCGTCCTGTGGAACACCGCCACCTGCTACACGCCGATCATCGAACTGTCCCCGGACGACACGCTGCTGTGGCCGCTGCCCCTGTTCCACTCCTTCGCCCACAACCTCTGCGTGATGGCCGTGACCGCCGTCGGCGCCTCAGCGCACATCGTGCCCGGCTTCTCGGCCCCCGAGGTCCTCGACGAACTGCGCGCCCGCCCCCACAGCTTCCTCGTCGGCGTGCCCACGATGTACCACAACCTCGTCCACGCGGCCGGCCCCGAAGGGCTCCACCTCCCCGCGCTGCGCGTCTGCCTGGTCGCCGGCGCGGTCACCACCCCGCAGCTCGCCGCGTCGTTCGAGGCCGCCTTCGGCATCGGGCTCACCGACCACTACGGCTCCACCGAGACCAGCGGCCCCATGGCCACCATGCGCCCCGGCGGCGCACCGCGGCCCGGTTCCTGCGGGCTGCCGCTGCCCGGGACCGACCTGCGCGTCGTCGACCCCGCGACCGGCGCCGACGTCCCGGCCGGCACCGAGGGCGAGATCTGGATCAAGTCCCCGAACATCATGCTGGGTTACCACAACCGGCCCGACGCGACCGCCGAGGCCCTCAAGGGCGGCTGGTACCACACCGGCGACCTCGCCCGCCGCGACACCGACGGCTACCTGTACGTCACCGGCCGCCGCGACAGCGTCATCATCCGGGGCGGCGAGAACGTCCACCCCACCGAGATCGAGGCCGTCCTCCTCAAGGTCCCCGGCGTCCGCGACGCCGCCGTCATCGGCCTGCCCGACGAGGAGTTCGGGCAGGTCCCGGCCGCCCTGGTGGTGCCGGGACCGGACGGCGTGGACTGCGCCGCCCTGTTCGCCCGATGCCGGCGCGAACTCGCCCCGTTCAAGGTGCCCGTCGAGGCCAGGGCGGTACGCGAACTGCCCAGGACAGCCAGCGGGAAGGTGATCCGCAGACTGCTCCCCGGCCTGCCGGGCCGCCTCCTCGGCGTCTCAGGCGTCCACGAAGGACTCCAACGGGTCGGCGCGGGCGGCGAGTTGACGCCCCTGCCGGGCACCGCGCCGCTGCCGTCCCTGGCCGGCCGCGAGGTCGCAGTGACCGGCGGACGGCTCGCCGCCCTCATCGCCGGGCACCTGGTCGAGGGGCACGGAGCCCGTCACGTCGCCGGGGAGCCCTGCGACCTGGCGGTCACCGTGACCGGCACCACCGTCACCGTCGACGGCACCACCCTGGTCCTCGCTGAAGGGCTCACCGACCGCCGTGTCCTCGACGCCCTCGACGTCGCCCTCGGCCACCCCGGCGCCACCCTCGTCACCGCCGCCCGCCCCACCAACCCCGAACGGCTCCCCGAACGGGCCGACTTGACCGGCGCCTCCCTCGTCGACATCGTCACCCGTGAGGTCACCCACGTCCTGGGCGACCCCGTCGGCATCGACCCCGACCGCGCCCTGCGCGAGTACGGCCTCACCTCCGCCGACGCCGTCCGCCTGCGCGACCGCATCGCAGCCGCCGTCGGCCTGACCCTGCCCACCACCCTCGTCTTCGACCACCCCTCGGTACGGGCCGTCGCCGCATACGTACACGGCGAACTCACCGGCGCCACCGAGACGCCGACCCCGGCCGCCGTGCACGAGGCGGCCGACGACGACCCCGTCGTCCTCGTCGGGCTCGCCTGCCGCTACCCCGGCGGCGTCACCACCCCCGACGAACTGTGGCGGCTCGTCGCCGACGAGACCGACGCGATCTCCGGGTTCCCCGACGACCGGGGCTGGGACCTGGAGCGGCTCTCCGCCACGTCCGCCACCCGGCACGGCGGATTCCTGCACGACGCCGCCGAGTTCGACGCCGAGTTCTTCGGGATCTCCCCCCGCGAGGCCCTCGCCACCGACCCCCAGCACCGCCTGCTCCTGGAGACCGCCTGGGAGGCCCTGGAACGCGCCGGACTCGACCCGGCCGCGCTGCGCGGCGAACGGGTCGGCGTGTACGCCGGGCTGATGCTCCACGACTACGTCACCGACATGGACCGGGTGCCCCGGGAACTGGAGGGCTACCTCGCCACAGGCGTACAGGGCGGCGTCGCCTCCGGGCGGATCGCCTACACCCTGGGCCTGCGCGGCCCCGCCCTCACCATCGACACCGCCTGCTCGTCCTCCCTGGTCGCGATGCACCTCGCCGCCCAGGCGATCCGGCGCGGCGAGTGCCACCTCGCGCTCGCGGGCGGGGTCGCCGTGATGGGAACCCCCCAGGGCTTCCTGGAGTTCAGCAGGCAGGGCGCGCTGTCCGAGGACGGCCGGTGCAAGCCGTTCGCCGCCGGGGCCGACGGCACGGGATGGGCCGAGGGCGCCGGGATGGCCGTACTGGAGCGGCTCTCCAGCGCGCGCCGTGCCGGGCATCCCGTGCTCGCCGTGATCCGGGGCTCCGCCGTCAACCAGGACGGCGCCTCCAACGGCCTGACCGCGCCCAGCGGGACCGCCCAGCGCGAGGTGATCCGCCTCGCCCTCCGGGACGCCGGGCTCGGACCGGACGACGTCGACGCCGTCGAGGCGCACGGCACCGGGACCCGCCTCGGGGACCCCATCGAGGCGGGCGCGCTGCTCGCGACGTACGGACAGGGGCGCGGCGCGCCGCTGTGGCTCGGCTCGCTCAAGTCCAACGTCGGGCACACGCAGGCCGCCGCCGGGATCGGCGGGGTCATCAAGGTCGTCCAGGCGATGCGCCACCGGACCCTGCCGAAGACGTTGCACGTGGACGCGCCGACACCGCACGTGGACTGGGCGTCGGGGGACGTGCGGCTGCTGACCGAGAGCATGCCGTGGCCGGATCGGGGGCGGCCCGCGCGGGCCGCCGTGTCGTCGTTCGGGATCAGCGGGACCAACGCGCACATGATCCTGGAGGAGCCGCCGAACGAGCCCGCGGTGCCGGCCGGGCGCGAGCCGGAGGCCGTCGCCCTCACGCTGTCCGGGAAGTCGCCCGAACGCCTCCGCGACTGGGCCGCGCGGCTGGTCCCGGTCCTCGGGACCGTACCGCCCGGCGACCTCGCGCACGCCCTCGCCGGACGCAGCCGCTTCGCCCACCGGGCCGTCGTCGTCGGCGGTGAACTCGCGGCCGGGGTACGGGCGTTGGCGGACGGGAAGCCGGCCGCGAACGTCGTCGCCGGGGTGGCCGACGTCGACGGGAAGGTCGTGTTCGTGTTCCCCGGGCACGGTTCCCAGTGGGCCGGGATGGCCGCCGGGCTCATGGGCGAGTCCGTGTTCGCGGAGTCGCTCCTCGCCTGCGAGCGGGCCCTTACGCCGTACGTCGACTGGTCGCTCACCGAGGTGCTCGCCGATCCTGAGCGGCTGGAGAGGGTGGACATCGTGCAGCCCGCGCTGTTCGCGGTGACGGTGTCGCTCGCGGCGCTGTGGCGGGCCCACGGGGTCGAGCCGGACGCCGTACTCGGGCATTCCGTGGGGGAGTTGGCCGCCGCGTACGTCGCCGGGGCGCTGAGCCTGGACGAGGCCGCGCGGATCGTCGCCGTGCGGGGGCAGGTCATCGCCGGGCTCGGCGGCGGGACCGGCATGGTCGCCGTGTCGGCGGCGCCCGAGCAGGTGGACTGGCTGGTCGAGCGGTGGCCGGACCAGCTGTGGGTGGCCGGGCTCAACGGGCCGACGGCCACGGCCGTCGCCGGGGACGAGATCGCGCTCAAGGGGCTGCTCGCCGAGTGCGCGCTCGACGGGGTGCAGGCCCGGCGGGTACGCATCGGGTACGCCTCGCACTCGCCCCGGATGGAGGCGCTGCGGGAAGAGTTGCTGGAACGGCTGGGGACGGTGCGGGCGGGTACGCCTTCGGTGCCGATGTACTCCACGGTCGACCTGGAGTGGATCGGTCCCGGCGCTCTGGACGCCGCGTACTGGTACCGCAACCTGCGTGAACCCGTGCGGTTCCAACCTGCCGTCGAGCGGCTTGCCGAGGACGGGTTCCGGGTCTTCGTGGAGTCCAGCGGGCATCCTGTGCTGGCCTCCGCTGTCGAAGAGACGCTGGACGGCGTCGGCGCGAACGCCGTGGTCACCGGGACCCTGCGGCGCGATGACGGTGGTCCCGCGCGGTTCCTGTCCTCCGCCGCCGAGTTGTACGTCCGTGGGGTGGACGGGGTGCGGCTCACGCCGGTCGGGCGGGCGGTTGCCCTGCCGTTGCCGACCACGCCGTTCCGGCGGCGGCGGTTCTGGCTGACGACCGGCGGGGCGGGGCGTACGGGGAGCGGGCATCCGCTGCTCGGGGCGTTCGTCGAGTCCGCGCGCAGCGGGGAGTCGGTGGCGACGAGCCGGATCTCGCCGGTCGAGCTGCCGTGGCTGGCGGACCACGCGGTGAACGGGACGTGCCTGCTGCCGGGGACCGCCCTGCTGGACCTCGCGTTGCGGGCCGGGGGCGGTGGTGTCGACGAACTGGTCATCGAGGCGCCGTTGGTGCTGTCGCGGCAGGGGGCGGCCGAACTCCAGGTCGTGGTGGACGGCGAGCGGCGCACGGTCGAGGTGTTCTCGCGGCCGGACCAGCCGGGGGCGCGGTGGCGGCGGCATGCGCAAGGGACCCTTGGTGCGGGGGGAGTTGAGCCTTCTAGGGTCGCTGAACCGGTGCCGTCCGACGCGGTGCAGGTCGACGTGGACTACGCGTCGCTCGCCCTGCGAGGGTTCGAGTACGGGGCCGCCTTCCGCGGGGTGCGGCAGGTGTGGCGGCGGGGTGACGAACTCTTCGCCGAACTCCGGTTGCCGGAAGAGTCGCCCGGTGGGTTCGGCGGGGCCGGGCTGCATCCCGTCCTCGGTGACGCCGCTCTGCACGCTCTCGCGTTCACCACGGACCCGGCCGAAGGCGAGGTGCGGTTGCCGTTCGTGTGGCGGGACGTGTGGGCGGGGGAGTGCCAAGACACCGAGGCGTACGTCCACCTGGTGCCCAGGGGGGTGTCGGACGTCGACGTCAGTATCTTCACCGTCGCGGGGGAGCCGATGTTCCGGGGGACCCTCGGGATGCGGGCCGTCGCACTGCGGGAGTTGACCGGGGCTGTGCCCACCGACTCCGTGTACCGGACGCGGTGGGTCGAACTCGCCGGTTCTGCGGGGGAGTCGGTGGTCTTCACGCCGCCGGCCGGTGATGTGCGCAAGGCTGTGCTGGAGACGCTGGCCCGGCTTCAGCAGTGGCTGGAGGGGGATCAGGATGTTCCGCTCGCCGTCGTGACGCAGAGCGGGGATCTGGCGCATGCGGCGGCCCGGGGGCTGGTGCGGTCGGCCCAGTCGGAGCATCCGGGGCGGTTCGTGGTGGTGGAGACGGACGGGGATGCCCGGTCTTCGGCTCGTATCGGGGACGCGGTGGGGGCCGGGGAGCCGCATGTGCGGGTCAGCGG
>NZ_LIRL01000531.1 GCF_001419795.1 Streptomyces niveiscabiei | reverse complement strand
CGGATGGTTGTCGTCATGCCTGGTCATCGTGGCTCTAAGGAGGGACGCGGGGCATCGGGCATCAGCCTTAGGTAGGAGGGTGAGGACACGCGGCCCCCTGAGGCCCGGGTGGCTCCCGAGGGGTACCCGGGTAGTCCGTACGGGGTACACGCCACCTTCCCCACCCGTACCCTCCGACCCATGCCCCTGAGCCTCACAGTCCTCGGAACCGCCTCACCCCACCCGGCCCCCGACCGCCCCTGCTCGGGCTACCTCCTGCGCGGCGGCGGCGCCGAGATATGGGTGGACGCCGGGCCCGGAACGTTCGCGGAGTTGCAGCGGCACACCGACCCGAGCCGCCTCACGGCGATCTGGCTGTCGCATCTGCACGCCGACCACAGCGCCGACCTCCTCGCGGCGGTGTACGCGTTCGCGTTCGGCGGCATGACCCCGGCGGCGGCGATCCCGGTGTACGCGCCCCGCGACTGCGCGCTCAGGGTCGCCGGGTTCCTCGGCAAGGCCGACGTCCGCTTCCTCAGCGGAATCCTCGACTTCAGGCCGCTGTACGACGGCCTCCTCGTCCGGCACTGGAACCTGCGCCTCGCCGCCCGCGCGGTCCGGCACGACACGGAGGCGTACGGGCTGCGCGCGGAGTGCCAGGGCAGCGTGCTGGCGTACTCGGGGGACACGGGGCCGTGTGACGCGCTCACCGAACTCGCCACCGGAGCCGACGTGTTGCTGTGCGAGGCAGACATCGACCAGCACGACCGGCATCACGACGGCGAACAGGTGCACATGACGCCGGAGGACGCCGGGGAGGCGGCGCGCAAGGCGGGCGTACGGGAGCTGCTCGTCACGCACGTCGGTCCAACTCTCAAGCGGCAGACGGCAACTGGCCGCGCCGCGCTGGCCTTCGGTGGACCCACCCGGATGGCACGTGAGGGCGAGACGTTCCGGTTCTGACTTCTGTCAGAAGCATTGACGAACCCCTTACCTCCTCCCTACCTTCAACGCGTCGTACTTCGTACGTCATATATGAGACGCGATACGCGAGATCAGATACGCGACTTCCGAGAGGCGCGCATGACGTCTGTGCCCACGCCGATCCCCTCCCGGACGCAGTACGTCCTGGAGGAGATCAAACGCCGCATCCTCACCGGGCGCCTGACGCCTGGTCAGGCCCTGGTGGAGACCGAACTCGCCGCACATTTCGGGGTGTCGAAGACCCCGGTGCGCGAGGCGCTCAAGACCCTGGCCGGCACCGGGCTCGTCGTGATGAGCCAGTACAAGGGCGTCACGGTGCGCATGGTGGACGCGGACATGGCGCGCGAGGTCTACGACGTACGGGTCCTGCTCGAACCGGAGGCGCTGCGGCGGACGGTGAGCCGGGGAGCCTCCCTGGACGCCGCGCGCGACGCGCTGACCCGCGCCGACGAGGCTGCCGACACCGCCGAACGCTCCCTCGCCAACCGGGAGTTCCACCGCGCGCTGTACCTGCCGTGCGGCAACCCGCTGCTCGGCCGGATGCTCGACGAGGTCCGCGACCAGGCCGCCCTGGTCTCCGCCGTCGCCTGGGCGGCCTCGCCGTCCTGGGAGCGCGAGGCCGGCGAGCACCGCGAGATCCTGCGGCTCGCCCTGGCCGGCGACGCGGACGGCGCCGCCCGCGCCCTGCACGCCCACATCGGATCCTTCGTCGAGCGGGCTTTCCCCCACGCGGCGGACCAGGAAGGTCAGGAATGAGCAACGTGGCGTTCGAGACCCAGCGCGCGGCCCTGGCCGACGTCGTCGCCATCCCGGTGACCCCGTTCGCCGAGGACGGCGGCGTCGACGAGACCGTGTGCCGGGCCCTGCTGCGCCGGCTCCTCGACGCCGGGATCACCACGCTCACCCCCAACGGGAACACCGGGGAGTACTACACGCTGACTCCCGAAGAGCGGCGCCGCATAACGGAGTTCACCCTCGAAGAGGTCGGCGACCGCGCCACGGTGCTCGTCGGCGTCGGCCACGACATCCCGAGCGCCGTCGAAGCCGCCCGCCACGCACGGGCGTTCGGCGCGCAGATGGTGATGGTCCATCAGCCGGTGCACCCGTACGTCTCGCAGGCCGGCTGGGTCGACTACCACCGCGAAATCGCCGAGGCCGTACCGGAGTTGGGCGTCGTGCCGTACGTCCGCAACGCGCAGCTGCGCGGCGAGCGGCTCGCCGAACTCGCGGACGCCTGCCCGAACGTGATCGGCGTCAAGTACGCCGTCCCGGACGCGTCCCGGTTCGCGGCGTTCGCGCGGGACGCGGGCCTGGAGCGGTTCGTGTGGGTCGCGGGGCTCGCCGAGCCGTACGCCCCCTCGTACTTCTCGGCCGGCGCGACCGGCTTCACCTCGGGGCTCGTGAACGTCGCCCCGGCCGTCTCGCTGAACATGATCGAAGCGCTTCGGTCCGGGGACTACCCGGCCGCGATGAAGGTCTGGGAGCAGATCAGGCGCTTCGAGGAGCTGCGCGCGGCCAACGGTTCCGCGAACAATGTCACCGTCGTCAAGGAGGCCCTGGCCTCGCTCGGACTGTGCCGCAGGGAGGTGCGCCCGCCGAGCCGGACGCTGCCCGAGGACGAGCGCGCCGAGGTCGCCGCCATAGCCGCCGGGTGGTCCATATGAACGCGCCGCGCAAGGCACCGGAAGACCTGAGAAGTCATCAGTGGTACGGCACGGAAGGCCAGTTGCGCACGTGGTCGCACAACGCCCGTATGCGCCAGCTGGGTTACGAGTCCGAGGAGTACCGGGGCCGCCCGGTGATCGCCGTCCTCAACACCTGGTCGGACATCAACCCCTGCCACGTCCACCTGCGCGAGCGCGCCGAGGCGGTCAAGCGGGGCGTGTGGCAGGCGGGCGGCTTCCCCCTCGAATTCCCGGTCTCCACCCTCTCGGAGACCTACCAGAAGCCGACCCCGATGCTCTACCGCAACCTCCTCGCCATGGAGACGGAGGAGCTGCTCAGGTCGTACCCGGTCGACGCGGCCGTCCTGCTCGGCGGTTGCGACAAGTCGACGCCCGCCCTCCTCATGGGCGCCGCATCGGCTGACGTACCGTCACTCTTCGTACCTGCGGGGCCGATGCTGCCCGGCCACTGGCGCGGCGAGACCCTCGGCTCCGGCACCGACATGTGGAAGTACTGGGACGAGCACCGCGCCGGGAATCTGACGGACTGTGAACTCCGGGAACTCCAGGGCGGGTTGGCGCGCAGCCCGGGGCACTGCATGACCATGGGTACGGCGTCCACGATGACCGCCGCCGCCGAGGTCCTCGGCATGACGCTGCCGGGCGCTTCCTCCATCCCGGCCGTCGACTCCGCGCACGAGCGGATGGCCGCCGCGTCGGGGCGCCGTGCGGTGGAGCTGGCCTGGACGGGGCTGAAGCCGTCGGCCATCCTCACCCGTGAGGCGTTCGAGGACGCGGTGACGACCGTCCTCGGGCTCGGCGGCTCCACCAACGCGGTCATCCACCTCATCGCGATGGCGGGCCGGGCCGGGATCAAGCTCACCCTCGACGACTTCGACCGCATCGCCCGCACCGTCCCGGTCCTCGCCAACGTCCGCCCCGGCGGCCGGACTTACCTCATGGAGGACTTCTACTTCGCGGGCGGCCTGCCCGCCTTCCTCTCCCGCATCACCGACCTGTTGCATGTCGACAGGCCCACGGTGAACGGGACGCTGGGAGAACAGCTCGAAGGGGCCGTCGTCCACAACGACGACGTCATCCGCCCCCGCGCCAACCCGGTCGCGGCCGAGGGCGGCGTCGCCGTCCTGCGCGGCAACCTGTGTCCCGACGGCGCGGTCATCAAGCACATCGCCGCCGACCAGAACCTCCTCAAACACACCGGCCGCGCGGTCGTCTTCGACGACTACAAGACCATGCAACGCACCATCAACGACCCGGAGTTGGGCATCACCGCGGAGAGTGTCCTGGTCCTGCGCGGCTCCGGCCCCAAGGGCGGTCCGGGGATGCCCGAGTACGGCATGCTGCCGATCCCCGACCACCTGCTCAAGCAGGGCGTCCGCGACATGGTCCGCATCTCCGACGCCCGCATGAGCGGCACGAGTTACGGCGCCTGCGTCCTGCACATCGCGCCCGAGTCGTACGTCGGCGGCCCCCTCGCCCTGGTCCGCACCGGCGACACCATCACACTGGACGTCGCCGCCCGCACCCTCCAACTCGACGTGGACGACGACGAGTTGGCGCTGAGGCGGGCGAACTGGACGCCTCCGCCCACCCGTTACGAGCGCGGCTACGGCGCCCTCTACAACGAGCAGATCACGCAGGCCGACACCGGCTGCGACTTCGAGTTCCTCGCGCGCCCCGGCAAGGTCCAGGACCCGTACGCCGGCTGAACCACCGCACGGCACCACCGCAGCACACCGCCAGGCACCCGCCTGCCTGCGAAGAAAGCGCTTACCGCACGACGACGTACATGAACGGAGAACAGTCATGGCCCAAGCCGCAGCCGTGGCGAAAAAGCCCGCGCCACCCCGGCGGCGCCGGGCCTCCGCCACCCCGCGCAGGCTCCCGTACCTGCTGATCGCGCCGGCGGCCCTGCTGATGCTGGGCTTCATCGCCTACCCCGTGATCAGCGTCTTCTACTACAGCCTCCAGCACTTCAACCCCACCAAGCCCTGGCGCGACGGATTCGCCGGACTCGACAACTTCCGGCAGATCTTCACCGACGACCCGCAGTTCTGGGACACGCTGACCTTCAGCGCCAAGTGGGTCTTCGTCGAGGTGGGACTCCAGCTGCTGTTCGGCCTCGCGCTGGCGCTCATCGTCAACCAGACGTTCGTAGGACGGGCGTTGGGACGCGCGCTCGTCTTCTCGCCCTGGGCCGTCTCCGGCGTACTGACCTCCGCGATCTGGGTGCTCCTCTACAACTCCCAGACAGGGATCACCCGTTACCTCGCCGACATGGGGCTCGGCTCCTACGGCACGAGCTGGCTGTCCGACACCTCGACCGTCTTCCCGGCCGTCGTCGTCGCCGACCTGTGGCGCGGCGTGCCGTTCTTCGCGATCCTCATCCTCGCCGACCTGCAATCCGTCTCGAAGGACCTCTACGAGGCCGCCGAGGTCGACGGGGCGAGCAGACTCAAGCAGTTCTGGCACATCACGCTGCCGCACCTCAAGGACGCGATCATCCTCTCCACGCTGCTGCGCGCGGTCTGGGAGTTCAACAACGTCGACCTCCTCTACACGCTGACCGGCGGCGGACCCGCCGGAGAGACGACGACCCTCCCGCTCTACATCGCCAACACCAGCGTCGAATCCCACAACTTCGGCTACGCGTCCGCCCTCACCACGGTCGCGTTCGTGATCCTGCTCTTCTGCTCGATGATCTATCTGCGGCTGAGCAAGTTCGGAGGCGAGTCCAAGTGACCACCACCCACGCCACCGAGCCGGCACCCGCTCCCGTGCGCCAAGTCCCCACGCCCGAACGCCCGGTGAAGCACCGCCGCGCCTGGGACGAGGTCCCCCGCTGGCAGATCTACCTGCCCCTGTCGATCTACCTCGTCTTCACCCTCATCCCCTTCTACTGGATCCTCCTCTTCGCCCTCCGCCCGGCCGGGTCGACGTCCCTCGTGCCGTGGCCCGTCACCTTCGACCACTTCGAAAAGGTGTGGACGGAGAGGCAGTTCGGCACCTACTTCGAGAACAGCGTGTACGTCGGCATCGCCACGCTCCTCGTCACCACCCTGGTCGCCCTCGCCGGCGGCTACGCCCTCGCCCGCTTCGACTTCAAGATCAAGCGCGGGTTCATGCTGGCGCTGCTGTGCTCGCAGTTCGTGCCGGGCGCGCTGCTGCTCGTGCCGCTCTTCGAGATCTTCGCCGAGCTGAAGATGATCAACTCGCTGGTCAGCGTCATCATCGCCGAGACCGTCTTCCAGCTCCCGCTGTCGATGATCCTCATCAGCAACTTCATCAAGAACGTGCCGTACTCCCTCGAAGAGGCCGCCTGGGTCGACGGCTGCAACCGCTTCACCGCGTTCCGCATCGTCGTCCTGCCGCTGCTGCGGCCCGGGATCATCGCCGTCGGCTCCTTCGCCTTCGTGCACTCCTGGAACCACTTCCTGTTCGCGCTGATGTTCCTCAGCAACCAGGACAAGCAGACGATCCCCGTCGGCCTCAACACCCTGATGAGCGCCGACAGCGTCGACCTCGGCGCGCTCGCCGCGGGCGGCATCATCGCCGCCGTACCCGTCGTGATCGTCTTCGCGTTCATCCAGAAGTGGCTCATCACCGGCTTCAGCGCGGGGGCGGTGAAGGGATGAGACTCCGTCAACTCGCCGTAGCGGCAGCCCTGTTGCCCTTACTCGCCCTCCCGGCCCACGCCGAGGCCCGCGACCTCTCCCGCGACACCCTCCCCGCGAACGACGGCTGGGCCTCGTACGGACCCGGCACCACCGGCGGCTCGGCCGCCGACCCCGCGCACGTCTTCACCGTCACCACCCGCGCCGAACTCGCCCGCGCCCTCGACGGCGGCAGCGACACCCCGAAGATCATCAAGGTCGCCGGGACCATCGACGCCAACACCGACGACCGGGGCCGCCGCCTGGACTGCGCCGACTACGCCACCGACGGGTACGACCTCAAGGCGTACCTCGCCGCGTACGACCCCCGTACCTGGGGGGCAGCCAAGCCGGCCGGACCTCAGGAGGACGCCCGCCAGGCGTCGGCGGCCCGGCAGGCCGAGCGCGTAGTCCTCAAGGTGGGGTCCAACACCACCCTCGTAGGGGTCGGCAGAGCCGTCATCAAGGGCGCGAACCTCCAGGTCAGGAACGCCACCAACGTCATCGTCCGGAACCTCGACCTGCGCGACGCCTACGACTGCTTCCCCGTCTGGCAGCCCAACAACGGCGGCCTCGGCGACTGGAAGACCGCGTACGACAACCTGTGGCTCTCCGGAGCCACCCACGTCTGGGTCGACCACGTCACCCTCGGCGACGGAAACCACCCCGACGCCGACGAGCCCACCCACTTCGCCCGCAACTACCTGCGCCACGACGGCCTCCTCGACATCACCAACGCCTCCGACCTCGTCACCGTCTCCTGGAGCCGCTTCACCGACCACGACAAGGCGATGCTCATCGGCTCCGGCGACACCGCGACCGGCGACCGGGGCAGACTGCGCGTCACCCTCCACCACAACGAGTTCCGCGGCGTCGTCCAGCGCGCACCCCGCGTCCGCTTCGGACAGGTGCACCTCTACAACAACCGCTACCTCGTCACCGGCGACGACTACCGCTACTCCATCGGCGTCTCCACCGAGTCCGCCATCCACGCCGAGAACAACGCCTTCCACACCCCCGGCCACATCGAGGCCGCCGACCTCGTCAAGAGCTGGAACGGCACCGCCCTCCACCAGAGCGGCACCCTCTTCAACGGCTATCCCGTCGACCTCCTCACCATCCACAACGCCTACAACTCCGGCAGCGAACGCGACCTGACCGCCGACGTCGGCTGGACACCCACCCTGCACACCACCATCGACAGCGCCGACGCGGCCGACCGGGCGGTGGCCCGGGGCGCGGGCGCGGGGAGGCACCCGTGAGCACCGACATCGTCCTCGCCGGCGCGCGCGGCCACGGCCGCTGGCACCTCGACAACATCCTCCGCCTCCAGGACAAGGGCATCGTCCGCCTCGCGGGCATCTGCGAACTCACCCCGCTCACCCCCGACGAGATCCCCGCCGGGCTCGGCACCCCCGAGCAGTCCCCGGACCTCGGCGCCCTCCTCGACTCCACCGGCGCCCGGATCGCCGTCGTCTGCACGCCGATCCCGACCCACACCGACCTCGCGCTGACCGCCGCGCGCCGGGGCGTCCACCTCCTGCTGGAGAAGCCCCCGGCACCGTCCTACGCGGAGTTCCGCCGCATGGCCGACGGCGTCGCCGCGGCGGGCGTCGCCTGCCAGATCGGCTTCCAGTCACTGGGCTCGCACGCCGTCCCCGCGATCCGGGACCTCATCGCCGACGGGACGATCGGTGAGGTCACCGGGGTCGGGGGGGCCGGCGCCTGGGCCCGCGCCGAGTCCTACTACCGGCGCGCCCCCTGGGCCGGGAAGCGGCGCCTGAACGGCGTGGACGTCATCGACGGCGCCCTCACCAACCCCCTCGCCCACGCCGTGGCCACCGCCCTCGCCCTGGACGGCGCCGTGCGCGCCGAGGACGTGGTCCGCGTGGAGACCGAGCTGTTCCACGCCAACACCATCGAGTCCGACGACACCTCCTGCGTTCGCGTCACCACCTCCCA
This sequence comes from Streptomyces niveiscabiei, assembly GCF_001419795.1. Taxonomy (GTDB): domain Bacteria; phylum Actinomycetota; class Actinomycetes; order Streptomycetales; family Streptomycetaceae; genus Streptomyces; species Streptomyces niveiscabiei. Next base: position 598 of record NZ_LIRL01000531.1, on the reverse strand, counting down.
CGGGCGTGCGGTCACCGTCGCCGCGACCCTGTGCGCCGAGCAGCCCGGCGAGCCGTACGTACTCGTCCACGGCAGCAAGGGCCGGATCACCTACTGGTACAAGCAGGACCGCGTCCTCCTCCAGCGCGCCGGGCACGGCCCGGAGGAGTACGAGTACGGCCGCACCGACCTCCTCGAGAACCTCGTCGATCACCTGACGGACAACACCACCCTCCTCGTACCACCCGACTCCACCGGCGCCTTCATGACGGTCGTGGAAGCGATCCGCACCGCCCCGGACCCGGCTCCACTGCCCGAAACCGCCTGGTACCTCCTGAACGAGGAGGAACGCCGCGTGGTTCCCGGAATCGACGGCATCGTGGAAAAAGTCGCCGACTCCCTCGCGCTCTACTCCGAGCTGGGCGCGCCCTGGGCGCAGCGCGACGGCGCCTCGTGGGCGCAGCCGGAAGAGGTGAGTTCCCGATGACCGCCCCCGACACCGCCGTCCTGCGCGTCGCGGGCCGACCCGTCGGCCGTTACGTCACCCGGCCCGAACTGCCCGCCCGGCTCTCCCCGCGCCCCTACCTCCACCCCGTCACCACCCTCGCCGGCACGGCGG
>NZ_LIRL01000530.1 GCF_001419795.1 Streptomyces niveiscabiei | reverse complement strand
GGCCGGTGCGCAGGTCGAAGGGTTCGGTCGGCCGGTGCCGCCACTCGCGCTCCACTTCGACGCTCTCGCCGTCGAGCACGTCCGCGAGATCCGCCAGCACCTCTCCCGCGTCGGTGACGACCTTCCCCCCTTCGAGCAGCAACTCCGCGTGCGCCCAAGCGGGGTGGTACGTACCGAACTTCCGCCGCCCGATCTCCAGCACCCGTTCCCGCACCAGCTCGCAGGCGTGCCGGACGGCCCCGCCGGTGACGTACGTCTGCCGGGACGCGGACGTCGAACCGGCGCTGCCCACCTGGGTGTCGGCGGGATGGATGGTCACCTGGGAGACGCCCAGCTCGGTCCGGGCGATCTGCGCGTGGACGGTCACCCCGCCCTGCCCGACCTCGGCCATGGCGGTGTGCACGACGGCGACGGCCTCGCCCCCGACAACCTCCAGCCGGACACGGGCAGTCGAGTAGTCGTCGAACCCTTCCGAGAAGCCGACGTTCTTGATGCCGACGGCGTACCCGACCCCGCGCACGACGCCTTCGCCGTGCGTCGTGTTGGACAGGCCGCCCGGCAACTGCCGTACGTCGACGCCCTCGCTGCTCTCCCACTGCCGCTCCGGCGGCATCGGCAACGCCTTGACGCGCCGCAGGAGTTCGGCGACCGGCGCGGGGGAGTCGACGCGCTGCCCGGTGGGCATGAACGTCCCCTGCTCCATCGCGTTGAGCCGCCTGAACTCGACGGGATCGAGCCCGAGCCGAGCGGCGACCTTGTCCATCTGGGCCTCGTACGCGAAGCACGCCTGCACCGCCCCGAAGCCGCGCATCGCCCCGCAGGGCGGGTTGTTGGTGTAGAGCGCGAGCGCCTCGATGTCGACGTCCTCGACGACGTACGGCCCGACCCCGAGGGAGGCCGCGTTGCCGACGACGGCGGGGCTCGCGGAGGCGTACGCGCCGCCGTCGAGGACGATGCGGCACCTGACGTGCGTGAGCTTGCCGTCGCGGGTCGCGCCGTGTTCGTAGAACAGCCGCGCGGGGTGCCGGTGGACGTGCCCGAAGAAGGACTCGAACCGGTTGTAGACCATCTTCACGGGCTTGCCGGTGCGCAGCGCGAGCAGGCAGGCGTGGATCTGCATCGACAGGTCCTCGCGCCCGCCGAACGCGCCGCCGACCCCCGCGAGGGTCATCCGCACCTTGTCCTCGGGCAGTCCGAGCACGGGCGCCATCTGGCGGAGGTCGGAGTGGAGCCACTGGGTGGCGATGTAGAGGTGGACCCCGCCGTCCTCCTCGGGCACGGCGAGCCCGGACTCGGGCCCGAGGAACGCCTGGTCCTGCATGCCGAAGACGTACTCGCCGGTGACGATCACATCGGCTTTCAGGGCCGCCGCATCCGCGTCTCCCCGGATGATCGGCTGCCGGTGCAGGATGTTCGGGTGCGACACGTGCCCGAAGTGATGGTCCGTACGGTTCTCGTGGACCAGCGGAGCGTCCGGCGCGGTCGCGGACAACTCGTCGGTGACGACGGGCAGTTCGCGGTACTCGACCTGGATCTTCGCGGCGGCGCGGCGCGCGGTCTCGGGGTGGTCGGCGGCTACGAGGGCGACGGGTTCACCGTGGTGGCGGACCTTGCCGTGCGCGAGGACCGGGGTGTCCTGGACCTCAAGTCCGTAGTGCCGGATGTCAGTTGGAAGGTCGTCGTAGGTGAGGACCGCGTACACGCCCGGAGTTGCGAGCGCCTCGGCCACATCGATCGAAACGATCTCCGCGTGCGCCACCGGCGACCGCAGGATCTGCCCCCACAGCATGTCCTCGTGCCACATGTCGGAGGAGTACGCGAACTCCCCGGTGACCTTGAGGGTGCCGTCGGGCCGGAGGGTCGACTCGCCGATGCCGCCGCGCACCGCGGCACCTTGGGTGAGTCCGACGGGAGTTGTACGAGGCACGGTCACCCTCCTTGCCGGGCCGCCGCGAGGCGTACGGCGTCCATGATCTTCTCGTAGCCCGTGCAGCGGCAGAGGTTGCCGGAGAGGGCTTCGCGGATGTCGGCGTCGGAGGGGCTCGGGTTGTGCTGGAGCATCTCGTCGGCGGCGACGAGCAGTCCGGGCGTGCAGAATCCGCACTGGACGGCCCCGGCGTCGATGAACGCCTGCTGGATGGGGGCGAGTTGGCCTTCCTCGGCGGCGAGGCCCTCGACGGTGACGACGTCGCGGCCCTCGACCTGCCCGGCGGCAACGAGGCACGAGCAGACGGGAATTCCGTCCAGCCGGACCGTGCAGGACCCGCATTCCCCTTGCTCGCAGGCGTTCTTGGAGCCCGGCAGGCCGAGCCGCTCGCGCAGGACGTAGAGGAGGGACTCCCCCTCCCACACGTCGTCGGCTTCGCGTTGACGTCCGTTGACGGTGAAGTTGACGCGCATTACGCGACGCCCCCCTTCCGGAGCGAGGCCCGGTACGACTCCCAGGTCCAGGTGAGTGTGCGGCGGGCGAGGATGCCGACCGCGTGGCGGCGGTAGCTCGCGGTGCCGCGTACGTCGTCGATGGGGTTGCAGGCGGCGGCGCAGAGGTTCGCGAACTCCTTGGCCAGAGAGGGGGTGATGATCTGGCCGTTGTCCCAGAAACCGTTTTCAGCAAGCGCGGCGCTCAGGAACTCCTCGGCCGTACGAGCCCGCACCGGCGTCGGCGCCGCCGACCCGATGCCCGTACGGACGGTCCGCGTCTCGGGGTGCAGCGCGAGCCCGAACGCGCAGACCGCGATCACCATCGCGTTGCGGGTGCCGACCTTGGCGTACTGCTGCGGCCCGTCCGCCTTCTTGATGTGCACGGCGCGGATCAGCTCGTCGGGCGCGAGCGCGTTGCGCTTCACGCCGGTGTAGAAGTCGTCGATCGGGATACGGCGGCTGCCGCGCACCGACTCGGCCTCGACCTCGGCGCCGGCCGCGAGGAGCGCGGGGTGGGCGTCCCCGGCCGGGGAGGCGGTGCCGAGGTTGCCGCCGACGCCGCCCCGGTTGCGGATCTGCGGCGAGGCGACGGTGTGCGAGGCGAGCGCGAGCCCCGGCAACTCGTTGCGCAAGTTTTCCATGATCCGCGCATAGGGGACGGAGGCGCCGAGCCGTACGGAGTCCTCGCCGACCTCCCACTCGTACAGATCGGTGATCCGGTTCAGGTCGAGCAGGTGCTCGGGTCGGCGGTGGTCGAAGTTGATCTCGACCATCACGTCGGTGCCGCCCGCGATCGGCACAGCGGTGGGGTGCTCCGCCTTCGCGGCGAGCGCCTCCTCCCAGCTGGCGGGGCGAAGGAAGTCCATGACCGGCTCTCTCCTACGTCGTCCGGATCCTGTCGTGTTCATCTCTTGTTCACGGGGATCACGGCCAGTACACAAGCCGCTGCGCCGACCGGGTCAGTCACCGAAACTCCGAAGGAGTTGGCTGGTCGGGAAGGTCATCTTGTAGATTCATATGAAGAGAAGGCCTCAGAAACCTCCCTGTCTTCCCACGGAAACACGGGGAAACACGGGAAACGATTCCCGACCTCCATCGTAGATTTCGAGACACGGAAACGGCGGCGACGAACCATGCGGCTGCGCGCACTGCTGGACACCGACGCGCTGGGCCTCAGGCTGCTCGGCGGCGGGGACGAGCTGGACCGTACGGTCCGCGGGGTGATGACGACCGACCTGCGCGACCCGAGCCGCTACCTCGCGGGCGGCGAGCTGGTCCTGTCGGGGCTCGCCTGGCGCCGGGACGCGGCGGACTCCGAGCCGTTCGTCCGGGTCCTCGTGCAGGCCGGGGTCGTGGCGCTCGCGGCCGGGACCGCCGAGTTCGGGGAGGTCCCCGAGGACCTGGTGGTGGCCTGCGCGAAGCACCGGCTGCCGCTGTTCGGGGTCGACGAGTCGGTGTCGTTCGCGACGGTCACCGAGCACGTCGTCCGGCAGGTGTCGGGCGAGCGCGCCGGGGACCTCGCGGCGGTCGTGGACCGGCACCGCCGCATGATGACGTCCGGCCCCGCGGGCGGCGGCCCCGACGTCGTCCTCGACCTCCTCGGCTCCGACCTGGACCTGCGCGCGTGGGTCCTGTCGTCCACCGGGCGGCTCGTCGCCGGGTCCCGGGGCGCGGCGCTGCCCGCCGAGATCCGTACGCGGCTGGCCGCCGAGCACCTCGCGGCGGCGCGGACCGGCCGGCGCGGCCCCCAGCGGGTCCTGGCCGGTGCCACGACGTACTCCCTCTTCCCCGTCCGGGGCGGCGGCCGGGCCGCGCACACGCCCCGGGACGTCCGCGAGACCGCCCTCTCCGACTGGCTGCTGGCCGTCGAGGCGGACGCCGGGGAGTGGCCCGACGAGCGCATGGACCTCCTGCACGGCGTCACCCAGCTGATCGCCGTCGAACGCGACCGCCGCGACGCCGCCCGCACGGTACGCCGCCGGCTCGCCCAGGAACTCCTGGACCTGATCCAGACGGGCGCCGCGCCCCCGGAGATCGCCGCACGCCTGCGGGTCGCGGCACCGGTCCTGCTGCCGGGGGTGGCGGCGGCGCCGCACTGGCAGGTGGTGGTGGCGCGGGTGGAGTGGACGGAACCGGGCCCGGGGGCGGGTCCGGGTTCGGGTGCGGGCTCGACCTGGGCTGCGGGTTCGGGCTCGGGTTCGGCTTTCGGGTCGGGTGCGGGCCTGGGC
>NZ_LIRL01000053.1 GCF_001419795.1 Streptomyces niveiscabiei | reverse complement strand
GGGCTGTTCCGGAGGGGTGAGGTCGTCGGGGCCGACGGGCGGGCCCTGGACGAGGGCACCCCCTTCGCGCCGGGGGCGTACGTGTGGTTCCACCGGGAGGTCGCGCCCGAGATCCCCGTACCGTTCGACGTCGACGTCGTCTATCGCGACGCCCACGTCCTCGTCGCCGACAAGCCCCACTTCCTCGCCACCACCCCTCGGGGCAGCCACATCACGGAAACGGCGCTGGCCCGTCTCCGCCGGACCCTCGACCTCCCCGAACTCGGCGCGGCGCACCGCCTGGACCGGCTCACGGCCGGGCTGGTGCTGTTCACGGTCCGCCCGCAGGACCGGGGCGCCTACCAGACGCTGTTCAGGGACCGGAAGATCAGGAAGGTGTACGAGGCGGTGGCCTCCGGTGAGCCGCGCGAACCCCTCCCCCTCACCCTCAGCTCCCGCATGGAGAAGCCCCGTACCTCTCTGACCACGCTGGAACTCCCCGGCCCGCCGAACGCGATCACGCACATCGCCGAGACAGCGCGCCGGGAGAACCTGGCCAGGTACCGCCTGACCCCGGAAACGGGCCAGACACACCAACTCCGGGTGCACATGGCCTCGTTGGGGGTCCCCATCCTGGGCGACCCCCTGTACCCGGAGGTCCACCCCCCGATCCCCCCGACGGACTTCCACCGCCCGCTCCAACTCCTCGCCGGGGAACTCCACTTCACGGACCCGATCACCGGGCGGGAGCACCACCTGTACAGCAGGCGGACGCTGGAGGCGTGGGAGTCGTACGAGGCGTGGGCGGGCGAAGCACCGCAGGCGTGACGAACCGCGTGTGCGAAGATCCCCGCATGGCGACAACCCCAGGTGGACGGCGTGTAGGGCGCCCCCGGGCCGTGGAGCGCGAGGGACGGGGCACCGACCCGCGCGGGGACCTGCTGACGGCCGCGGCGGAACTGTTCACCGTGAAGGGGTACGCGGCGACGAGCACCCGGGCGGTGGCGGAGCGGGCGGGGATGCGCCAGGCGACGATGTACCACTACGTGTCGGGCAAGGAGGAACTCCTCGCGGAACTCCTGGAGTCGACGGTGTCCCCGTCGCTCGCGTACGCGCGGACGCTGCTCGCCCGGACGGACGAGCCGCCCAGGGACCGCCTGTGGGAGCTGTGCCGCGCGGACGTGGAGGTCCTGTGCGGCGGCGAGTACAACCTCGGCGGCTTGTACCTGCTCCCGGAGGTGCGGGGGGAGCGCTTCGCGGGTTTCCGTGAGTCCCGGGACGAACTGAAGGCCGCGTACCGGGAGTTGGTGGCGGAGGCCACGTCCCTCGAAGGCGGCGAGCTGAACCTCCGTACGGACCTCGTCTTCGGCCTGATCGAGGGGGTGATCCTGGTCCGCCGCTCGGACCCGGACCGCCCGGTGGCGGAGTTCGCGCGAGCGACGGCCGACGCGGCCCTGAGGATCGCGGGCGCCTGAACTCCCGCACACCCATACCCAGTTACGGTGTGCGTTCGAACGATTCCGCAGCGCACAAAACGAACGACCATACCCCCACAGGGGGATCCCTTTCAGGCGGTTGCCGAACATGACACGGCGTTGATCCGGTCGGACTAAGCTCGCCCGCAGCGCGCCGAGTTGAGATGGATTCGGGCGCTTGTTCCCGAATATTCTGAAGATGCGGACAATTCCCGACAGAGGGTCCCCATGGTGAGTGCTCAGTCCTCGACACAATCCCCGCCCGGGCGTGAACGCCCCCTCGCCCGGGTGCTGTTGCCCCCGGCGATACTGATGACCGCGGTGAGCGGGGCGGCCCTCGCGCTGGTCCCGCGGTCGGCTCGGGTCGCGGTCGGCGTATGCGGGGCCGTCGCCACGGTGCTGGTGGTGATGACGGCGGTGGAGGTGGTCAGGCGCGGACGCCGGCTGCGCGAGCTGCGCGCGGACACGGAGCGCCGTACGGCCGCGCTGGAGCGGCGGATCGAGGAGTACGCGACCCTCAACCTGCGGGTCGTCGAGGACCACATCCCGACGGCCGTGAAGGTGCTGCGGGCGGGCAACTCCCCCCGGGAAGTCCTCCAGTTGATGCCGGACATCGACCCGACGTTCCGCGACCTCGACCGCGCCCAGGCGGGCGTCGTGACGAGCGTCCTGGACATCGTCGAGCACCAGGAGAACCTGCGGGACTCGGCGCTGCGCTCGTACACCTCGGTTGCCCGGCGCATCCAGGCGATCGTGCACCAGCAGAACGACGAACTGCTGGAGATGGAGTACGACCACGGCAACAACCCGCACGTCTTCGACGACCTGCTGCGCATCGACCACGGCACGGCGATGATCGGCCGCCTCGCGGACTCCGTCGGCGTCATCGGCGGCGGCAGGCCCAGCCGCCAGTGGCCCGCGCCGGTCCCGCTGTACAGCGTGCTGCGCGGCGGCATGTCGCGCATCCTGGAGTACCCGCGGATCAAGCTGGAGTCGATCGCGAAGGTCAACATCCGGGGCATCTCCGTGGAGCCGGTCATCCACGCCTGCGCCGAACTCATGGACAACGCCACCCGGTTCTCGCCCCCGGCGAGCACGGTCCACGTGAACGCGATCGAGGTGCAGACCGGCATCGCCATCGAGATCGAGGACGCCGGCGTCAGCCTCAGCGAGGAGGGCCGCGCCCGGGTCGAACGCATCCTGGAGGACGCCAAGCGCGGCGAGGACATCCACGACGACGGCGGCGCCCCGCAGCTCGGGCTCGCGGTCGTGGGCCGGCTGTGCACGACGTTCAACATGCAGTGCTCGCTGCGCGTCTCGGCGTACGGCGGGGTCCGCGCCGTGCTGATCGTGCCCGCCGAGATGCTCACCGAGGGCCCGGAGACGATCTACGCGCACGGCATCGGCGCGGGCGCCACCCCGACCCTCGACCTCGGCGGCATCAAGGGCCCGCAGCGCAGGCCGAAGAAGCGCCGGCCGACCAGTCCCCGCCTCCCGGAAGGCGTGTCCATGGAGGAGGAGACCCCGGAGGTCACCGAGTGGACGGCCGAGGGGCTGCCGCAGCGGCGCAGCAAGGCCGTCGTCTCCATCCTCGACTCCTACCCGGAGGCCTACCGCCGCCAGCTCGCCGAGGAGGCCGCGGAGAAGGCCGCCGCCGAGCGCGGCGAGCCGGCGCCGGTCGACGAGGAGGAGGAGATGTGGGCGGAGGCCGCCGCGCGCGTGCTGGCCAAGCCCGCCCCCTCCGGCCCCGCGCCCGGCCTCGGCTTCGAGGCGTTCTGGGCGGGCCTGAAGGACAACACGCCCGAGGGCGTCCACCCCACCGACTTCACCCGCAATCCCACCGCATACCTGCACCTGATCGACGACAAGGCCACGGCCGACGACGAAGGGGACCCGACGTGATCAAGCAGCGCGCCAACTTCGACTGGATGCTCAAAGAGCTCTACAGCGGCGTCCCGGGCATCGAGATGATCGTGGTGCTCTCCGCCGACGGGCTGCGCATCGCCCGCTACGGCGGCGACCCGGACGCCGCCGACCGCGTCGCCGCCGCCTGCGCGGGCCTCCAGAGCCTCGCCGGGGCCGTCGCCGAGGAGATCCCCACCGTCCAGGGCGACATGAAGCTCGTCGTCATCGAGATGGACGGCGGCTACTTCTACCTGATGGCCGCGGGCGCCGGCGCCTTCCTCGCCGTCCTGTCCGACGTGCGCTGCGAGCCGGGCGCGATGAGCCTGCACATGCGCGACCTCGTCGTACGCATCGGATCGCACCTCACGAGTCCGCCCCGGCGGAAAGGCCAGACCGTATGACTCCTCCGCAACGCCGGCGACGCGCCGCCCTGCGCCCCCTGCCCAAGCCGGCCGAACCCGCGGCGGGCGGCAGCGGGGAGGGGAAGGAGAAGAAGGCCCCCGAACGGCTCTACACCATCTCGGACGCCGACGGCGAGCGCGCGCCCCTCGACCTGGTGACGCTCGTCGTGGCGCGGACCGAGCCGAACTCCTCGACCGGCCCCGAGCGGACGGTGGTACTGCGGATGTGCGCGACGCCGCTGTCCCTGGCCGAGGTGTCCGCCTACCTCTCGCTGCCGTTCAGCGTCGTGTCCGTGCTGATCACCGACATGCTCGCGGCCGGACTCCTCGACTCGCGCGCGCCCGTCGTCCGGCAGAAGATCCCCGACCGGTCCCTCCTCGAAGCGGTGATGCATGGACTTCAACGCCTCTGACACGATCCCCGGCCCACGCGCCGAGGACCGGCTCCCGCACACCACCGCCGCCGCCGCGAAGATCGTCATCGTGGGCGGGTTCGGCGTCGGCAAGACCACCATGGTCGGCTCCGTCAGCGAGATCAGGCCGCTGACCACCGAGGAGACCATGACGCAGGCCGGGATCGGCGTCGACGACGACTGCGGCTCCGACACGAAGACCGCGACCACCGTCGCCATGGACTTCGGGCGCATCCGCATCAGCGACGAGTTCGTGCTCTACCTCTTCGGGACGCCCGGCCAGGAGCGGTTCTGGTTCCTGTGGAACGGGCTGTTCGAAGGGGCGCTCGGCGCGGTCGTCCTCGTCGACACCCGGCGGATGGACGTGAGTTACGAGGTGATGGGGCGGCTCGAAGAGCGCGGGGTGCCGTTCATCGTCGGCGTCAACACCTTTCCCGACGGGCCCCGTTACCCGATTCCCGTGCTGCGCGGGGCACTTGACCTGCATCCCCGGATCCCGATCATCGAGTGCGACGTCCGCCGCCGCGCCTCCAGCCGGGACCTCCTCACCACCCTCATGGACTTCCTCAACACCCTTCTGGACAACGGCGCTCTCGTCTGACGCCGCCGTCCACGTCATGAAAGCGACCCCTTCCCGTGACGTCTGACCACACCACCACCGAACCCCCCGTCGGCTGCCCGGCCCACGGGCGCGGCGCGGGGGGACTGACCCGGCTGTTCGGGCCCGGCTCCGAGGATCTCAACGCGCTGTACGAGCAGTTGCGCGAGGAGCACGGGTCCGTCGCGCCGGTCCTCCTCCACGACGACGTGCCCATCTGGATCGTCCTCGGGCACGCCGAGAACCTGCACATGGTGCGCTCCCCCACGCACTTCACCCGCGACAGCCGGATCTGGACGCCGCTCGTCGACGGGCAGGTCAAGCCCGACCACCCCCTGATGCCGCACATCGCCTGGCAGCCCATCGCCTCGCACGCCGAGGGCGACGAGCACAAGCGGCTGCGGGCGGCCGTCAAGGCGTCCATGGAGGGCCTCGACGACCGGACGCTCCGCCGGTACATCAACCGGTCCTCGCAGCGGCTCGTCAACGAGTTCTGCGAGAGCGGGAAGGCCGAACTGGTCTCGCAGTTCGCCGAACACCTGCCGATGGCCGTCATGTGCCACGTCCTCGGCATGCCCGAGGAGTACAACGACCGGCTCGTGCACGCGGCGCGCGACGCGCTCAAGGGGACCGAGACGGCCATCGCCAGTCACGGGTACGTCATGGACGCGCTCAGCCGCTTGACCGCGCGCCGACGCGCCGAACCCGCCGACGACGCGGCGAGCAAGCTGGTCACCCACCCCGCGAAGCTCACGGACGACGAAGTCCGCGAGCACCTGCGGCTGTTGCTGTTCGCCGCGTACGAGGCCAGCGTCAACCTGCTGTCCAGCGTGCTGCTCCAGGTCATCATCGACCCGCGCTTCTACGCGAAGCTGAACGGCGGCCAGATGACCGTCCCCGAGGCGGTCGAGCAATCCCTGTGGGACCACCCCCCCTTCAGCACCATCTTCGCCTACTTCGCCAAGGTCGACACGGAGTTGGGCGGCCAGCGCATCCGCAAGGGCGACGGCCTCCTCTTCGCCCCCGCCCCCGCGAACGTCGACCCGCTAATGCGGCCCGACCTCTCCGCAAACATGCGCGGCAACCGCTCCCACCTCGCCTTCGGCAGCGGCGCCCACGAATGCCCCGGCCAGGACGTCGGCCGCGCCATCGCCGACGTCGGCGTCGACGCCCTCCTCTTCCGCCTCCCCGACGTCCAACTCGACTGCCCCGAATCCGAGTTGCACTACACCCAGTCCATCTCCTCCCGCCACCTGGTCTCCCTACCAGTCCACTTCGACCCCAAACCCCAACAAGACATCACCCACAAACCCAGCCACGCGAACCTCCCCCAACCCCGGGGAAGCTGGCCGTTGCCGACCCGCCGAAAGCCGGTTCCGGAGGAGGGGACAGCAGAGAAGAAGGCCCCGACGGAGGAGCCAACAGCACCGACGACACCGGCACCCCTCCCGACGACCGACCAGCGCCGACCGAGCTTCTGGCGCCGGGTGCTGACGTGGTGGAGGGGGTACTAAGAGGGGCACGGCCCGAGGCAACGGCGCGAAGCCAAGGAAGACGGCCCCAAGGCGACCGGCCCAGGCAGCGCGGAGCCGAGAGGGCCGGGCCGCCGGGGCCGAGCCGAGGGAAGCGGGCCGCCGGAGCCGGGCCGAGAGAGCCAGAGCCCAGGGCTACGGGGCCGGCAGGCGGGGACACGGTGGCCGGGGACGGCGCCTCCGCAGGCCCGGGGGCAAGGCGAGGGACGCGGAGCCGAGAGGGCCGGACCGCCGGGGCCGAGCCGAGGGAAGCGGGCCGCCGGAGCCGGGCCGAGGAGGCCGGGCCAGGAGGCGCGGAGCCCAGGGCTACGGGGCCGAGAGGGCTGAGCCGAAGGAGCCGGAGCCCAGAGCTACGGGGCCGGCAGGCGGGGCCAGGGGGACACAGTGGCTGGGGACGGCGCCTCCGCAGGCCCGGGGGCGAGCCGAGGGACCCCGGAGCCTAAGGGACCAGGCCCAGGGGCACAGGGCCAAGGAAGGCGCCTCCGAGGGACCGGGAGTCGCGGGGCCGAGAGGGCCGGGCCGAGGAAGCCGGGCCCAGTCGGCGCGGGCCGAGGAAGCCGACGCCGAGGAGGCCAGGCCCAGTCAGCCCGGGCCGAGGAAGCCGACGCCGAGGAGCGCGGGCGCCAAGGGAGTGAGGGGCGCGAGGCGGCGCGGAGCCAAGGAACGCCAGGGGCGCGGAGCCCAGGCGGCGCGGGCTAAGGCGACCGGGCCGGGGGCGCGGAGCCGAGACGGACAAAGGGCCCGAGTTGCCGAGTGGCGCTCGACCGGACCAGGAGGCGCGGAGC
>NZ_LIRL01000529.1:5681-6533 GCF_001419795.1 Streptomyces niveiscabiei | reverse complement strand
GGCCGGTGCGCTGCGGGCGGGGCAGCGGGTCGCTTCGCGGAGCCGTCGGTTCCATCCCCGGACACTGCCCGGACCCGGCAAGGCGTGGAGCGGGACGCGGGATCTGCCGACGGTTCCCGTCGAGCCGTTCCGTGACTGGTGGCAGCGGACCCGAGGGGGCGCGAAGTGAGCAGCAGGGAACGGGTGTTGGGGCGGGTGCGGCGCGCGCTCGCGGATGTGGCGGTCGACGATGCGCCGATCGAGCGGGGGTATCTGCGGGAGCACGGGGGGCTGAGTCCGGCGGAGTGTGTCGAGCTGCTGGCGGAGAATCTGGCGGATTATCGGGCGATCGTGCACCGGACCGACGCCGGTGAACTCCCCGCGCTCATCGGGCGGTTGCTGACCGAGCGGGGGTCCACCTCGGTGGTCGTACCGCCGGGGCTGGACGCCGNNCCGGACGAGCTGGACCGCGTCCACAGTGTCGTCACGGGGTGCGCGCTCGCCGTCGCCGAGACCGGGACGATCGTCCTGGACGGCGGGCCCGACCAGGGGCGGCGCCGGATCACGCTCGTCCCCGACCACCACATCTGCGTCGTCCGCGTGCCGGATCAGGTCGTGTCGTCCGTACCGCAGGCGCTCGAACGGCTGGATCCCTTGCGGCCGTTGACCTGGATCTCGGGTCCTTCGGCGACGAGTGACATCGAGCTGGACCGGGTCGAGGGGGTGCACGGGCCCCGGACGCTGGAAGTGATCCTGGTAAGCAGTGACAACGGTGGTGAACAAGCGCTTAGATAGGAGCGTCCGTGCCGCCTCTCCTGCCGGAGGCCCCCTTGTTCACGTCCGTCGACGACGTCTCCGCCCGCCTCGCCGGGG
>NZ_LIRL01000529.1:0-5668 GCF_001419795.1 Streptomyces niveiscabiei | reverse complement strand
GGTACCTCGCCTCCCCGGCGATCGCCACGACCGTCTTCCTCGCCGACCGCCTCGGCAAGCCGCTGCTCGTCGAGGGGCCGGCCGGGGTCGGGAAGACGGAGCTGGCGAAGGCGGTCGCGGCGGTGGGCGGCGCCGAACTGGTCCGGCTCCAGTGCTACGAGGGCATCGACGAGTCCCGCGCGCTGTACGAGTGGAACCACGCCAAGCAGTTGCTGCGGATCAGCGCGGGGCGTGACGAGACGTGGGACGAGGCGCGTACCGACATCTTCAGCGAGGAGTTCCTCCTCCCCCGGCCCCTGCTGACGGCGATCCGCGGGGACGCGCGCAAGGTGCTGCTGATCGACGAGACCGACAAGGCGGACGTCGAGGTGGAGGGGCTGCTCCTGGAGGTGCTCAGCGACTTCCAGGTCACCGTCCCGGAGTTGGGCACCGTCACCGCGACGCACCGGCCGTTCGTCGTCCTCACCTCCAACGCCAGCCGTGAGCTGTCCGAGGCGCTGCGGCGGCGCTGCCTGTTCCTGCACATCGGGTTCCCCGAGGAGGAGCTGGAGCGGCGGATCGTCCGGCTGAAGGTGCCCGGTGTGGAGGAGGCGCTGGCCGCGTCCGTGGTGCGGGTCGTGGGGGCGCTGCGGGCGATGGACCTGCGCAAGGCGCCCTCGGTCGCGGAGACCGTCGACTGGGCGCGCACCCTGCTCGCGCTGGGCGCGGACACGCTGGACGAGACCGTCGTGCGCGAGACCCTCGGGGTCGTCCTCAAGCACCAGGACGACATCCTGAAGGCCGCCGCCAAGCTCGACCTGGACGCGGTGTGAACGACGTCGCGGCCCGCCTCGCCGGGTTCGTCGGCGTGCTGCGCGAGCACGGGGTGTCCGTCGGGACCGGCGAGACCGTCGACGCGGCCGAGGCGCTCGCCGTGCTCGGGTTCGACGACCGCGAGGTGCTGCGCGAGGGGCTCGCGGCGACCCTGCTGCACACGGCGGGGCAGCGCGCGGTGTTCGACGCCGTCTTCGACCTGTACTTCCCGCGCTCCGTGGGGGCGCCGGGGCAGGCGCCGGGCGACCGGGAGTCGCTGCGGGAGCGGCTCGCCGAGGCCCTCGCGGACAACGACGGTGCGACGCTGGGGCAGTTGGCCGTCGAGGCGGTCGACGCCCTGGGCGGGTACGGGAGTTCGCCGGGGTCGGACGGGTGGTCGGCGCACCAGACCCTCGAACGGCTGCGCCCCCAGACCCTGTTGGCGCGGGTCCGCGACGACGTGCGTTCGCGGGGTGCCGGTACGGGGTTCACTGACCGGCTCCTCGAAGACGAACTCCGGGCGCGCATCGAGGAGTTCCGGGCGCTGGTGGCCGCCGAGGCGCGGCGCCGGGTGGCCGAGCGGCGGGGGCGCGAGATGATCGCGCGGCGCGCGGTGGCGCCCAGCGCGGACCGGGTGGACTTCCTGTACGCCGGGCGCGACCGGCTTGCCGAACTGCGGCGTACGGTGCAGCCGTTGGCGCGCAAGCTCGCGACGCGGCTGGCGGCTCGGCGGCGGCGTGCCTCGCGGGGGACGATCGATCTGCGGCGCACGCTGCGGGCCTCGCTGTCGACGGGCGGGGTGCCCGTCCGTCCGGTGCTGCGCCGGCGGCGGCCCGTGCGGCCCGAACTGGTCCTGCTCTGCGACGTGTCGGGGTCCGTGTCCGGGTTCTCCGACTTCACGATGCTGCTCGTGCAGGCCCTCCACGACCAGTTCTCGAAGGTCCGCGTCTTCGCGTTCGTCAACCGCGTCGACGAGGTGACCGGCCTCCTGCGGCACGGCGCCGCCGACCCGGCGGGGCTCGGTGCGGTGATCCGCGCGGAGGCCGAGCTCACGCGGTGGCACGGCAGCAGCGACTACGGCACCGCGCTGGGCGAGTTCGCCGAGCGGTACGGCCTCACGCTGACCCCGCGCACCACCGTCTTCGTCCTCGGCGACGCCCGCACCAACATGAGCGACCCGAACCTCGCGGCGGTCCGCGAGATCGCCGGGCGCGCGCGGCGCGTGCACTGGCTGAACCCCGAGCCCCGGTCGCTGTGGGGCACGGGGGACTCGGCGGCCCCCGAGTACGCCGGGCTGGTCGCGATGCACGAGTGCCGCACCGCCCGCCAGCTCGGCGATCTCGTGAGCCGGCTGCTCCCGGTCTGACCTAGTGCTGTTCCCCGTCCGGGCGGGGGGATTGGGCCGATCCGTTGGCGTCCGGCCCTGTCGGGGCCGCCGGTACGGGGTGCGCCGGTGCGCGGGCGCTGTGATGGAAGCCGTCACGCCCCTTCTGCCTGTGAGTCCGTCCCATGCGCCTTGTCCCGACCGACCCTCACCTGCGCCGCAGCGGTCTGCTCGCGGTGTTCGCCTTCGTCCTCGTGCTGGCGGTCTGCGCGAGCGGCTTCCTGCTCTATCTCAACGAACGCCACGCCCGGAGCCGGGACGTGCTGGTCGGTGAGGCCGGGTCCGTCAACCGCGTCGACATCCAGGTCACCGTCCAGAAGGTGGACGCCGCCGACCAGCGCGCCACCCTGAGAGTGGCCGTCGCCCCTTCCGGCAGCTACGGCGACCCCGTGACCGGTGTGCCCGCCCGTGACCTTGAGCTGACGACGTCGGGGCTGGCCCGTGACCGGCTGGCCTTCCCCGCCGGGCGGCCCACCTCGGCACAGGAGGTGTCCGTCGTCCTCTCCGGCGGGACGATCTCCGACTACCCCTTCGACCGCTACTCCGCCGAGGTCTTCTTCAGCGCCACTGTGGGCGGGCGCGAGGTGCCCGTGACGCTGTCGGTGGAGGAGGCCGACCCGTTCTTCCTGCTCCGCCCGGCCGAGGCCGAGCAGTTCGGCGGCGTGGTGCAGGCGGAGGTCCGGTTCGTGCGCTCGCGCGGGTCGTTCATCCTGGCGTGGTTCATGATGGTCGCGATGTGGCTGCTCGGGCTCGCGGTGGCCTCGGCGGCCTGGATCATCGTGAGCCGGCGGCGTGGCCTGGTGTGGCCCGCCCTGAGCTGGATGGCCGCCACCCTGTTCGCCCTGGTGGGTATGCGCAACGCCGCGCCCGGCAGCCCGCCCGCGGGTTCGCTGCTCGACTACGCGTCCTTCTTCTGGGTCGAGCTGCTGATCGCGGGCGGCCTGTGCGCCGTTGTCGTGCAGGGCCTGATCCTGGAGATGCGCGAACGCCGGGCCGACGAAACGCCTCCGGCCGGCGGCTGAGCTGCTTATCCCTGGCCGTCGGCGGCGACGACGGTCAGGGAGCCCATCATTCCGTTGTCCTCGTGTCCGGTGACGTGGCAGTGGAACATCCACTGCCCGGTGAAGTCCGTGAAGCGCATCCGGATCACCACTTTTCCGGCTTTCCCGTTGACCGAGTGGGGGACGATCACCTCGTCCCTGAAGTCGGCGGGAGGCTGGGCGACGCCGTTCACGCTGAGGACCTGGAACGGGACGGTGTGGAGATGGAACGGGTGGTTCTGGTTGGCCGTATTGGTGAGCGTCCATTCCTCGACCGTGCCGAGCGTGGCCGGTTGCGTGAACGTCGGCTTCATGTCGTACAGCTTGCCGTTGATGTAGAAGTTGTTGCCGCCGTCGTCGCTCAGGACCAGGCTGCGGGACCGGGCGACGGATTCTTGGGACAGGTCGGGAAGGGCTCCGGTGAGCGGCCCGGTGAGCTGCGGCGAGGTGGCCGCGCCCGGCGGCGCCTCGGCGGCGGCCGGCTCCGCGTCCGCGTCTCCTGGCCGGACGTCGACCTTCATGAGGGTGGTGTCGGGGTAGTCGTCGCCGTCCGACCCGGTCGAATAGGCGAGAGTCCTGAGCCAGGTCGATCCGGGGGCTCCCGCGGTCACCAGGACGTCGAAGCGTCCGCCGGGCGGGATCAGGAGGTGTTTCACCCGAGCCGGTGTCGCGGAAGGATTCCCGTCCTGGTTGACGACGGTGAAGGTACCGCCGTCGAGCTGGAGGTCGTAGTCGATGGCGTACCCCACATTGGCGAGGCGCCACAACTGGGTCTCACCGGCTCGCATGGTCAGCGTCGGCCGGTACTGGCCGTTGACCAGGCGAGTCGTCGGTGACGCGGGTTCGAGGACCCCGTCCGGGTAGACGATCGAGCTGGTCGAGCTGATCTGCGCGTCCTTGAGGGCCAAGGTGTGAGCGGTGACCCGGCGGTAGTCCGACGGCAGCGACTCGCGGCTGTCCCCGACGATGATGGTTCCCGACAGACCTGCCCCGACCTGGCTCTCGGTTCCGTCGCAGCGAGAGTTCTTCGGGGCGTCGGGCATCGTCATCCCCGGCATGGAGTGGCCGTCCTTGGGGCACATGTCGTGGTCGTGGTACCAGTACGTCCCGAGCGGCTGGTCCTTGGGGATGTCGAGATCGTAGGTGAGCGTCCGACCGGGCTCGACGGACAGCGTGATGTTGTCCGCGTGCCCTCTCGGGGACAGGTGCAGCCCGTGGAAGTGCAGGTTGGTCGACGTGCCGAGCTTGTTGGTCAGTTTCAGGGTGAGGCGCTGGCCGGGAACCACGTGGAGGGTCGGCCCGACGAGACTTCCGTTGTAGGTCTCCGCGAGCACCTTCTTGCCCGAGATCGTCACCTCTTTCTCCACCGTGGTCAGCTCGACCGTCTGGTCCTCGGGGGTTGCTTCGTTGAGGTCGGGCGGTTCCACCAGCGCGGCACCGGGCACCATGCCGGCTGTCTGCTTCTCAGTGGTCGGCAGTGGCTTTCCGGCGGCTGCCGGGGCCGGCCTCCTCTCGCCGGCTGCCGGGGCCGGCTTCACACTCTCGCAGCCCGCGAGAGCGGAGAACACGACAGTGGCCCCGACAGCGAGGACTCCGAGGCGGGTGGCGGGCGACCGCCTCGCGATCGAGCGTGCAGACAACAAATCTCACTCCGGCGCATAACGACTCATAACGGCTGGGAGAGGAATATAAGCCCCGAACCGCAGTGGAGCCCGTCGCCGCGGGTGCGGTGACCGGCTCCACTGCCAGGTACAGCCTCCATGGGACGGGCGGCTGCGGTCCGGGGAACGCCCCGGCCGCCGCAAGTCTCGCCGCCCACGGCCGCCCGGCCCTATCCCCTGACCGGCGGAGGCATCCCCGCCGGGTGGCGGGGCGTGAGCCCGCTAGTCCGCCTTCGCGTACTCCTTCGCCATCGACCCGGCGAAGTCGTACACGATGACCTGTTCGTCGCCCACCACCCACGCGTCGTGCCCGGGCGAGCAGACGAACACGTCACCGGGGCCGACCTCGCCCTCGCCGCCGTCGTCCATCCGGATGCGCATGCGTCCCTGGACGACGTACCCGTTGTGGTGGATCTCGCAGCTGTCCGTGCCCGCGAGGGGTGCCACCGACTCGGACCAGCGCCAGCCCGGCTCGAACGTCGCCACGGCGAAGTCGAGCCCCGTGAGGTGGACGGCTTCGAGGTGACCGCGCGGGAAATCGCGCCGTTCGTCGGGCTTGTCGAGCGTCTTCGTCTCCAGCATGACGCTCCTCCCTTCCGGCCACGCCAACATCACGACCGGGCCCGGCTCCCGACACCGCTTCCGGCCCTACGCCTTCATGGTCCGCCTGTCCAGCGGGGGCCGCCATTCGGGGGAACCGGGGCCGCCCATGAGGGCCGTGCCCGCGTCGCAGAGGCCGCGCCGGACAGCCCTCCGCCTCACCTCCCCCGCCTCACGCCCCTCCCCCGCAC